>JAGVPR010000320.1 GCA_020052115.1 Candidatus Eiseniibacteriota bacterium | reverse complement strand
GCGGGTTCGATTCCCGCCGCCTCCACCAACTTCATTCGCCGGTAACCCCGGTTCGTCTTCGGGGTTGCCGGTTTCGTCTTCAGCGCCAGCGACCTCGCGTAGCACACTGGTGGCACGCGGCTTCGGTCGAATCGCTTCTCCGACCTGCTCAGCCACGAACGCGAGCCGGTCCCGGCGGCCGCGCATGTAGGCATTCGCCGTCATCGTCGGCAGGGAATGCCGGGCCAACTGCTGCGCTTCCTTCGAGGTCGCGTGTACTGCTCCTCGGAAGGCGAAGCGTTTCGCGAATTCCTCGCTTCGTTTCAGACCGGGCATGGCGGCGAGCCGGCGGCGGCAGCTGTCCGACGGTCCGGCTCCTCAAGTCCTGCATCCATCATCCGGGCCGGGAGCTCGGCCTTCCGGGTCAGAGTCCGCCGGCGAAACGGACTGCAAAGCAATGCAAGGATGTCGGACGTCTTCATGTGGCGGCCGAAGGCACGCAGGAGTTTCCAGGTTCGGATCGGACGCCTGAGAATCCGGTAGAGGAACAGCAAGCCGTAGCCTTTCGCCCGCAGGCGATTCACCACGGCACTGGGCAGAGTGGTGGGGTCAATGTCCGAGCACTTGAACCACTTGTGCCAGTCCCGCTCGTCATCAATGATCCCGCGCGCCACATACTCCTGCCACAACGGCGTCCCGCGATAAGCGCACAACCGATTGAAGCCAAACGTATCCAACTCCAGACGCGCGGCGAAGCGGAAGCTCGCCATGATGTCCTCTTCCGTCTCATCGGGCGAGCCGACGACGAAGAATCCGTGGACCCTGGCGATGCCCTGCCGCTTTGCTTCACTGACCGCGTGCTGCACCTGCGCGGGGGTCTGCTTCTTGTTGAGCCGGTTCAGCACGTTTTGCGTCCCCGCCTCCACGCCAAATGCCAGGAAACTGCACCCGGCCTGGCGCATGATCGGCAGTTGCTCGATTCCAACCGAATCAACCCGGCCTTCGCAGCCCCAGTGAAACTCCAGCTTGCGTTCAATGATGCCGCGGCAAATCGCGTCAATCCGCTTCCGGTTGATCAGGAAATGATCATCGGTCAGGAGGATCGAGCGATAGCCCAGATCGTTAAGTTCCTGCAGTTCTCGCAGGACATGTTCCGGCGAACGGCTGCGCCACCGGCGCTGGCCCAGGGATGGGATATCGCAGTAGATGCAGGAGTACGGGCAGCCGCGCGATGTTTGCACGGTGCAGAACTTGTCCAACGAGAGCACCGCCGGAACATCCAGGGGCAGGGATTCGATGTAGTCGATCGGCAGGCTGGTCCGGTCGGGATACGGAAACTGATCCAGGTCCGAGAGGAGTGGCCTCGGGGCATTCTCGACGATGGTCCCGCCGCGACGCCAGACCAGACCCGCCACGGAGCCCGGAGCATCGAGGTGGTCCAAGTAGTCCGACAGCAGCTCTTCCCCTTCACCCACCCCCACGCAGTCAATGTCCGGGCAGTCCCCCAGAATGCGGTCCGCATTCAAGGTGGCGAAGGCTCCGCCAACGATGATCGGTATCTTCGCCACCTCGGCCTTCAGTCGCCGGGCCATGCTCTTGACTGCCGGGTAGGTGGTGGTCGAGAGAAACGACAGCGCAATCACGTCCGGCTTTTCCTCGGCAACAGCTTGCGCAACATGCTCCGCCCTCATCTGCGGGTGGCATGTGTCAAACATCCGCACCTGGTGTCCCCGTTCGCGCAGCACCGGCGCCAACGTCTGAATCCCCAGCGGCGGAAACGCCATCACCTTGACCCGCCCGTTGCTAGAGCGGGACCGATCGACTTCCTCCGGAAGCAGCCGGCAGAAGTTGTCGTCGCCGACGTGAACAAGAAACGTATTCATGGCAGCGCCCTTCGCGTTCTTCCAGCGTTGGCGACATTCGACCACTCCCGCATCTGCGCCCGTGCTTGCGGTTGGTGGTTGCATTTCACGATAGCACAGTAATGGCAGACGCCACACGGGCGCTACGGGGTGTTTACCTGCCGCGGCAGGCCGCGACTCGTTCGCAATGATGGTGGAGCCCGCCGAGTTCCTCGATTTCGGCCACGCAGCCGCGATCGGCGACGTGGACGTGGCGTGGTTCGCGGCAGTCCACGGCCGGCGACTGATGCGGTCGCTCCGCCGGAGTTGGGGGCGGCGACAAGTTCGGTGGTAGACCGCGTGCTGGTGCCGGAGGGAGAGGATCTCCATTTGCACCTGGCCATAGAAAGGGCTTGCGTCCGCGCGCGGCGAGTTCTAAAATCCTCAAACGAGGACTTGAATATATGAAAACCCCAGCTCGAGCGTGGAAGAGTGGCGTCTACGAGCAGCTCGCCCGGATCGGCAAGTCGCTTTCGAGCGGCCCGCGACTGGAGATCCTCGACCTTCTCTGCCAGGGACCCCGAACGGTGGAGTTGATCGCTGCGGAAGTTGGGCAGTCAGTCGCGAACACCTCCCATCACCTTCAGGCGCTCCGTCGCGCACGGCTTGTCGAGGGAGAGAAGGACGGTACGCACGTGCTCTATCGTCTCGCTGACGAGGAGGTCTGCACGTTCTACCGATCGCTCCGGCGACTCGCGGAATCCCGACTCTTGGAGATTCATGCGGTCACACGGCAGTTTCTCGAAGAACGGGGCGCGCTCGAACCTGTGGATCGGGAGGCACTGATCTCCCGGGTTCGCCGAGGCGAGGTGACCGTTCTCGACGTGCGGCCTGCCGAGGAATACCAGGCGGGGCACATTCCCGGGGCCCTTTCGGTGCCTCTCGTAGAACTCAAGCGGAGAATCCGGGAATTGCCGCGCAAGCGCGAGATCGTGGCCTACTGCCGTGGACCGTACTGCGTGCTGGCAGTGGAGGCTGTTGAGCTCCTTCGACGCGCGGGCTTCAAGGCCGTCCGTCTCGAGGAGGGCGTGCCGGACTGGCGGGCGCGAGGCCTCGCCGTCGAGGTGAGTAGCGCAGAGGGCTCCCGGAAGGGAAGAGGTGCCTCTAAAGCCCAGTGAAGCATGGAATGAGGAGGATTGCCTGAGCCATGAGATGCCCGCCCGCCGTCCGCATCGTCGAGAAGAGCCGCTCCTGCACGACCGGTCATGCGGGCGATGGTCCCTGGAAGGACGAGGGCAAGCCCGATGAGTGGCTTCGGGCCAACTACTTCGTCCGGACGCACTCCCTCCTGGTCGTCGACCACTAGGCCGTGATGCCGAGCCCCGGGAAAGGCAGGTGGTCATGAGCAAGGCTCCAAGATTCTCGATGGTCGAGTTTTCCGTGAATCATCCGAGGTGGGTCGTCCTGCTGACCGTGCTGCTGAGTGCGGCGGCGCTGACCCAGTTCCCGAAGGCGAAGACGGATACGAACCCCAAGCACATGCTCCCCGAGACCTCGGATGTGCGGGTCTGGAACAGCGAGGTGGAGAAGACCTTCGATCTCTACGAGGACATGATCGTTCTCGGGGTTGCCAACGACGGCGGAGTGCTGAATCGCGAGACGCTCGAGCGGATCCACCGGATCACCGGCGAGATCCTCAGGATCGAAGGGGTCGCTGCCAGGGATGTTTCGAGCTTAACGACGATCGACAACGTGACCATGGAGGGCGGCACGCTCAAGGTCGGTCCGCTCATGCCGGAGGTGCCGGCGACCGACCGGGAGCTCAGCGACCTCCGGAGGGCGCTCTTCGGGAATCCCCTCTTCCTGAATCGCGTCATCTCCGAGGACGGCAACACGACCGCCATCTACGTGCCGCTGGAGCGCGGGGTGAACGGAAAGGCCGTCGCGGACCGTATCCGCGGGATCGTGCGAACCGAGAATGGTCCAGAGCGCTTCTACGTCGCCGGCGATCCGGTCGCCCGAGATACCTTCGGCTCGGAGATGTTCAAGCTCATGGCGATCTTCGCCCCGATCGCCGGGCTTCTCATGTTCCTCGCCCGCTACCTCATGTTCAGGGACCTGTTCTTGTCCATCGCGCTCATGATGGACGCCATGGTCGCCATCATCTGGAGCATGGGGCTCTTGATCGGTTTCGGCTTTCCGATCCACATCATGAGCTCGATGGCTCCCGTGTTCCTGATGGCGATCGCCACGGACAGCATCCACATCTTCAACGAGTTCTACTTCCGGTTCCGCGAGACTGGCGATAAGAGAGCCGCGATCCTGGAGACGATGAAGGCGGTCGGACGGCCCGTTCGCTACACGGCCCTCGCCACCATGGCCGGCTTTGCCGTTCTCCTGTTCATGCACATCGAACCGGTCAGGGTGTTCGGCGGACTTGTGGCCTTCGGCACGCTTGCCTTGAGGATTCTGAGCTTCAGCTTCATCCCCGCGATGTTCACGTTCGTCAAGGACGAGACGATCCAGCGGACTTCCCAGCGGGAGGACGTCAGGTCGAGCCGGACCGCGCGGCTTCTGACGCGCGCGGCGCTCCTGGGCGCCCGGCGGCCGCGGCGAAGTGTCTTCGTGGGCCTCGCCCTTCTGGCCCTGGCAGTCGTCGGGATGACCAGGATCCACGTGAACAACAACACCGTGGAGTGGTTCAAAGGGAAGAGCGAGGTGCGAACCTCGGATCGGGTCCTGAACGCAGCGCTCGGCGGCACGTCTCTCGGGTACGTGGTGGCGATCGCGGATCAAGATGATCAGATCAAGACCCCGGAAGCGCTGCGAACCATCGAGGGGCTGCAACGGCGCCTGGAAGCCCTTCCTGTCGTCGGGAAGACCACCTCGGTCGTGGACTATGTGAAGAGAATCAACTACGTCCTTCATGATGAGAATCCCGCCTACGACGTCATTCCCGAGTCCGAAGAGACCGTGGGGCAGTATCTGTTCCTCTTCGGGATGTCGGCCAAACCCTCCGACCTGAACAACGTCGTGGACTATCCGTTCCGCCGGGCCAACATCTTCGTCCAGCTCAAGACGTGGGACGCCGACGCGATGCGAACGGTGAAGCATGAAGTTGATGAGTTCAAGGCGCGGACGGGCGCCCGGCTCACGTTCAAGCCCGCCGGAACCGCCTACTTCAACCTCGTCTGGAACGATGAGGTGCTCTGGGACATGATCCGGGGATTCGTGATCGCCTTGGTCGTCGTCTTTGTGATCTTGGCCGTGAACTTCCGCTCCCTCAAGTGGGCGATCGTAGGGTACGCCCCGCTCGTCTTCACGATCCTCGTGATCTACGGCCTGATCGGCCTCTCCGGCAAGGACTTCGACATGCCGATCTCGGTCCTGAGCACTCTCTCGCTCGGGATGGCCGTGGATTTCGCCATCCACTTCATCAGTCGCTTTCGGAGACGGCTGTCGGAGATCCGCCCCGATGGCACCGTGCCCGACGAATCCACGGTGACCGATGCGCTGCTGTGGACCGCGGAGAGGCCCGGCAAGGGTGTGTTCCGGAATGCCGTCCTGTTTGCTTCGGCCTTCTCGGTCATGTTGTTCGCTCCGTTGACCCCGTACGTCACGGTCGGCGCGTTCATCGTGAGCATGATGATCCTGTCGGCTGTCATGACGATCATCTATCTGCCGGCCCTGATCGTCCTTCTGCGGGGTTGGCTTTTCAAGGGAGGTGCGTAGGATGCAGAGCGTGCGAGGTGTTCTTTCACTGGGAACTTTGACCCTGCTGGCGTTGGGTGCGGGGACGGTCGCGCCGGCCGCGGCGCAAGTCACGGGGGAGGACATCGTGAGCCGGGAGCAGCAGGCCTTTCTGTATGCTGCCCGGGACTTCCGCGCCGACGTGAGCATGCGGCTCGTCGACAAGGAAGGGCAGGAGCGCCGGCGAAAGCTGACGATGCTCAGGCTCGATACAGGCGAGGGCTCGAGTCAGAAGTACTACATCTACTTCCATGAGCCGGCCGACGTGCGCGGCACCGCCTTCCTGGTGTGGAAGTACCAAGACAAGGACGACAGTCGCTGGCTCTTCATCCCCGCCATCAAGCTCGTCACGCGCGTTGCCGCGAAGGACGCCCAGTCGAGCTTCGTCGGTTCGGACTTCTCGTACGAAGACATCTCCGGCAGGGACTTGGGCGCGGACAGCTACAAGCTGTTGAACGAGGAAGCGCGCGAAGGGAAGGACTGCTACGTCGTCGAGGCCGTTCCGAAAAGCAGCTCGGCCTTTACGCGCAAGGTTTCCTGGATCGATAAGAAGACCTTCTTGCCGGTCCGGGAAGAGTTCTACGACGTGCAGAACCAGCTCGCAAGAGTCTTCACGGCAGACGAAGTGAAGGATGTGGGGGGCCATCCCACGGTCGTCCGTCGGACGATGCGGGACGTCAAGAGGGAGCACCACACGGAGGTCGTGTTTGAAAACGTCGGCTACGATAGCGGACTGGATGAGGGGCTTTTTTCCGAGCGCTACCTGCAGAAGCCGCCCGCGCAGTGGATCAAGTAGCGCGCGGACGCTGCTCGTCGGTCTGACGCTTCTCTCTCTGGCCCCGGGCGCGTATGCCGGCGATGTGGATCTGCACGGCTTCGTCCAAGGGGACTACGCCTCCAGGGTGACCGGTCTACGGCCGCCCGGCGGTTCGGACTTCATCCTGGGCGAGGAGCGTCTGCAACTCACCCTGACCGGCGCCGTGGCTGGCGGTCGCAGCGGCTTCTCGGCCAAGACGGACTTCATCCACGACAGCATCCTGGATCGGTCGGACATGGAGGTCCGGGAGGCTTACATAGATTTCACCGCCGGCCCTCTCGAGGCCCGCGTGGGCCGTCAGATCGTCACCTGGGGTACCGGCGATCTCCTCTTCGTGAACGACGTCTTCCCGAAGGACTGGGCTGCGCTCTTTACCGGGCGGCCGCTGGAGTACCTGAAGGTTGGGACCGACGCCCTCAAGCTCGATTGGTATCTGGCGGACTTCGGGTTCGAGGCCATCGCAAGCCCCACCTTCGAAGCCGACCGATTGCCTGACGGAGACAGGTTCTTCGTTCAGGACCCATTCTCCGGCGCGACGAATCGGACCACGCGGGAGCCAAGACCGAACCTCGACAACGCTGAGCTCGCGATCAAGGTCTCTCGCGCGGTGATCGGCTGGGAATGCGCCCTCTACGCGGATCGCGGATTCTACCGAAGCCCGGCGCCGGAGCCGGACACGACGGGCGGTTCCATGCGGGTTGTCGTGCGCTTTCCGCGACGCGGTGTTTACGGCGCTTCCGTGCAACGAGCGGGACTGGGTGGAGTCATCAACCTCGAGGGCGGCTACTACGATTCGAGGAATGACCCGGAAGGGAACGACCCGTTCGTGCCGAACTCGCAGGTTCTCTACCTCGCCGGCTACAAGAGGCAGATGGGACCGAGCGTCATGCTTGGCCTCCAGTACTACGGCGAGCGCATACGGCAGTACGACCAGTACCGATCGACCCTTCCATCTGGCGCTCCAGAGCAGGACCGTCACCGGAGTCTGGTCACGAGCAGGGCCACATGGCTCTCCGACTACCAAACCTGGAAGCTCTCGTTCTTCGGATACTGGAGCCCGACGGATGAAGACTTCTATCTGATCCCGGAGGTATGGCACAGCCTGGCCGACGGCGTCTGGGCCGCCGTGGGGGGCAACATCTTCGGAGGGTCCGGCGAAACCACTTTCTTCGGACAGTTCGACCGAAACGACAACGCCTATGCCGCCATCCGCTACGAGTTCTAATCTAGGTGAACTTCGAACCACGAAGAGGGAGCAACATGATGACCTGGGTTCGATCCCTCAGCAGCATCATGCTCGTCGGAGCAGTGTTTGCATTCCCGCTTCCCAGCCATGCCGAACAGGCCGGAGCCCGGACGAAGAAGACCCCGTCCGTGAATGACAAGGCGCCCGACTTTACTCTGAAGGACTTTCGAGGCAAGCGGTTCACCCTCTCCGATCTGAAAGGCCGCGAAGGGGCCCTCCTGTGGTTCACGAATCTTTGCGAGGGCTGCCAGTCCAAGTTCGGAGGAATGGAGAAGATCAAGAGCGAGTACAGCGGGAAGGGGATCGAAGTCGTCGCGCTGAGCCAGCTCGAGAAGGACCGGAAGACCGTCGAGGATGCCGTCCGTGCGAACCACCTCACTCTGCGGTTTCTGTACGACCCGGAGGGCGAGGTGACGACCCGATACAGCGGGCGCTACGTGCCGGGGTCGTGTCCCTTGACGAATCTCTACATCATCAACAAGGACGGCGTGATCGTCTATGCGACACATTACCCAGGGGCGCCGGAGGACGAGATCACGGGCGTGTTAGCGAAGCTCCGGTCCCCAACCGCAACGGGAAGGAAGTAGGAGATGGCTGCGACGCCCTCGAAGAAGCGCATCGTCATCGTCGGCGGGTCCTTCGGCGGGATCAACACGGCCTACGCTCTCCGCCGCAAGCTGCGCGACCGAGTCAATATCACGGTCATCTCTCGCGAGGCGGAGTTCACGTTCATGCCGTCGCTGCCGTGGGTGGTCCTCGGCTGGCGGGATCCGGCCCGCCTCCAAGTGTCTCTTGCGGGTCCGTTGGCGAAACGTGGCATCCGCTTCGTTCACGGGGATGTGTTGGGACTCGACCCGGACCGCGCGGAAGTGCGCACGGGCGGCGAGGGTTTCCCTTACGACTACCTCGTGATCGCCTCCGGTGCCGAGCTGGACTACGCGGCGGTCCCGGGGATCGGCCCGGATGCGCACACGCAATCTACCTTCACGACTGCAGAAGCGGCCGCGGCGCGTGACGCCCTTGCACGCGCCCTGCGGCTCGATCGCGGACGCATCGTGATCGGTGCCGCTCCGGGTGCGAGCTGCATCGGTCCCGGCTACGAGATCGCGATGCAGATTGACACCGCCCTCCGGCGGATCCGGCGGCGCCACCGCTTCCATATCGAGTTCGTGACCCCCGAACCCTTCGTCGGGCACTTCGGGGTCGGCGGCATCGGCAAGTCGGGGCGCATGTTCGAAGACGAGTTCGCGGAGCGCCACATTTCCGGAGTCGTGAATGCCGGGATCGTCGAGGCTCGTCCCGACCGGCTTGTCCTGGCGAGCGGGACCGAACACGCCTTCGACTTCGGCCTCGTGATCCCCGCCTTCCTCGGAAGCCCGTTCGTCCGGGGAGCAGCGGGACTCACGAATCCCCGGGGATTCGTCACGGTGACCCCCGAGCTTCGAAGCACGAAGTTCGAGAACATCTACGCGGTGGGCGTGGCGATCGCGATCGCTCCTCCCGCTCCGACTCCCGTACCGGTCGCCGTGCCAAAGACCGGAGGGATGACCGACCTGATGGCGCTCGCTGCGGCGCACAACATCGCAGCGGACATCGCCGGAGGCTCAAGAGTGGACGGGCTGACGCTGGCCGCCTCGTGCATCGCCGACGCCGGCGACACGGCGTTCTGGCTGCGCGCCGATCCATTCCTGCCTCCTCGCAATCGGGTCCAACACAAGCGCGGGAAGTGGGCGCATTACCTGAAAGCTGGCTTCGAGATCTACTACCTGGCCCGCATACGGAACGACTGGCCACCACTGGAATTCGGGTGGTGAATCGCGGAGAAAGGAACAGGCATGAAGTACCTCCTCATCCTCAACGATGCGCCCTACGGAGGCGAGCGGACCTATAACGGCATTCGCCTCGCGAACTCGCTTGCCGGAACCGAGGGAGCGGAGGTGTCGGTCTTTCTCATGGGCGATGCGGTAAGCAGCGGGGTGTCCGGACAGACGACGCCGAACGGCTATTACAACCTCGAGCGGATGTTGAAGGGGCTTGCGCGCAAGGCGGTGAAGATCGGCCTTTGCGGGACCTGCATGGATGCCCGGGGGATCAAGCCTGAAGCTCTTCTCGAGGGAGCGAAACGCGGCTCGATGGAGGAGCTGATCGCTTGGACCTTGGAGGCCGACCGCGTGCTGGTCTTTTGACGCACGAGGACATGCAGGGTGCCATCAAGCGCCCCCGAAGACAGGAAGGAGTATTCTGATGGACATTCGGTCCGGTTCCGGTTTAGGCTAGCAAGTAATGACTGCCCAGAAGGCTCTGCGTATCAAGTACCTTCGATTCTCCAGGTCGATATCCCGGATCGGCCTAGCGGCCTACCTCGTCGTTTGGGGCGGGTGGAATCTAGGTTCGCTCTGTATGCACGCTGACGGCGCCACGCATGTGGAGACGTCGCCTGCTCGATGCTGTCCCAGCCTCGCTCCCCAGATGGGCTCGCTCACCCGCGGTGTCTCAGGGTCGGGTGAGAACCCAGAAAGTTGCGCAAGCTGCAGAGACGTTCCGATGGACGGCGTCCGCCATCCTACATTAGCTCGTGCTGCCCATCAGGTGCTGCCCAATCCCGATTGCATCCTCCCCGTGCTCCTTGGGTCGGATGCGATGGTCCCTCACGATTCTGCTACGGCGAACGCCCCGGTCTCTTCGGGAATCCGTTCGTTCTCCGTTTCGCCTCTCGTCCTTCGCTGCTGATTCGCTTTTTCCCGCGTTGACCATCGAATCGCTCTGAGCGACATCCGTCTGCTCGGGCTATTCGTCCCTTAGTGCCGACTACAGCGATTATCCGGAGGTACTAATGCGGCTGTGCGGAGGCATCCTGTTTCTCGCTCTGACAGTGATTTCCCTCGCGCCATCCAGGGCCCGGGCGCAGGGCTCGCCCGCCACCACCGAGGAGTTAGCTTCTCTCACTCTGGATCAGGCGATCGAGGCCGCTCTGTCCCACAATCCCGAGATCCAGACGATTGCTCGGGAAATCGAGGCCGCTCGCGGGAGGGTAATCGTCGCCACGAGCCTCGAACCGCCCCAACTCACCGTGGGCGTCGATGAGATCGCAGGTGCACGCCTCGATCGGGCGGCAACGACCACACTCGGAGTGACGCAGGGGATCCCGTTTCCCGGCAAGCGCGGACTCCGGGGGGAAGTAGCCGGTCTCGAGGTTCGATCGCTTCAAGCGGACGAGCGCCGGATCCAGAGACGGCTGGGGGCTGGCGTGAAAGAGACCTACTACTTCGCACGGTTTCAAGAGGAGAGAGTTCAGAGCTTGGAGACGTCGGAAGCCCTCCTGACCGAGTTCCTTCAGACTACTCGGAGTCGTTTTGAGGTCGGCCGTGGGGGCTACCTCGACGTTGTCCGAGCGAAAGTCGAGCTGAGTCGCCTGCGCAACGATCTCCTCGAGGCTCGACGCGAGGCGGAGCGCGCGAGAGCGGACCTGAACCTGCTCATGGGGAGGCCAGGATCTGGACGGATCGAACTCGTGACACCCCTTGTCGCGCCGCAGGAAACGCTCGACCGAGAGGCGGCAATCTCCCGAGTGGTGGAAGAGAGTGCTCTCCTTGAGGCGGCGAGGGTGAGGCTGGAGGCGGCGCGAGCCGCGCGAAAGCTGGCGGGGAAGGAACGGCTGCCCGACATAGAGATCCAGCTCTCGGGGACGAAGCTCCGAGATGGAGGCGAGACGACCGCAAGGTGGGGGACGGGACTCGGCTTGGCGCTGCCGCTCTGGTGGTGGACGGCGCCAACAGGGATGGTCCGGGAGGCGGGTGCAAACGTCGGTCGAGAAGAAGTGAATCTTACCGCGGCGCAACGAGCGGTGCGCACGGCTGCTGAACAGGCCTTTGAAACTGTCATCACCACACGCGCACAGGTGAATCTGTTCGAATCCTCGATCCTGGACGATATCGAGAGCGAGCTGCGCGCGGGAATCGATGCCTACCGCACGGATCAGGTTGACGCTCTGAACCTGATAGACATCTACCGGACTTACATTGACTCCCGGACCGAGTACAGCCGCTCACTCTATCAGTATCTTTCCGCACGGGCTCGGCTGGACGCTGCAGGCGACATCGAGCCATAGATTGGAGGAACCGTGCACCACAGGACCCGAAGCGCACTCTCACTCCTCCTGGCGGCAAGCTTCGCCGCCCTTCTCCCCGGGTGCGGGGACAGAAGGTCCACGGATGGAAGCGTGGCCGAGGACACGTCCAGCGCGGTGCCGTCAGGGGACGCCGCCGTCGCGGGGATCGCACTTTCCGCCGCATCGCGCGCACTGGCAGAGGTGAGGACCGAGCCGGTCCGCTATGGGGAAGTATGGGACCGCACGCACGCGACAGGAGAGATCCAGGTCAACGGTCGCCGTGTGACCCGAATCGTAAGCCGCCTTCCGGGCTGGGTGGAGGAAGTCCGGCGGATCCAAGGGGACCATGTTCGACGCGGGGACATCGTTCTAACGATCTACAGCCCCGAATACCAGACGGCCGAAGGGGAATTGTTCGGTGCCCGGAGTCGTCTCGAGAAGGCTGAGGCGAAAGGTGATGCAGCGGAGATCGAAACGACGCGCGCCATCTACGCTTCTGCCAGAAAACGGCTCCTCCTCTTCGGGGAGAGCGAGGAAGAGCTCGATGCCCTGCTGCAAGCAGGCGAGGTCAGCCCGACCCTCCATCTCCATTCGCCCTTTGACGGGACCATTCTGGAAAACACCATGGTCCCGGGCCATCGCGTCGAGGCGGGAACCGAAGTGTGCCTTATCTCGGACCTCCGCACCGTCTGGGCCCTACTGGATGTGTTCGAGAAGGACCTCGCTTCGGTGAAGGTCGGGGCCGGCGTCTTGATCAAGGTAGGCGCTTATTCGGATGACGTGTTCACCGGCAAGGTCGCTCTCGTGAACAACGTGATGGACGAAGCAACGCGGACAGTGAAGGTCCGCGTCGAGGTCGCCAATCAGGACGGCCGATTGAAGCCCGGGATGTTCGTCGACGGCGACATCGATCGCGGCCCAGCGCGGCAAGCGCTTGCTATCCCTGCCGGGGCATTGCAACAAGAGGGAATGACGCGCTTCGTGTTCGTCGCCAGGGACGGCCGATTCTTCCGTCAGGATGTCGATCCGGGTGTCACGTCTGGAGCCGATGTCGAGATCACCCGCGGACTGCAAGAGGGAGACTCCGTCGTCACCGATGGGGCGTTCACCCTCAAGTCGGAGATGCTCAAGAGCGGGTTCGGGGAATAGGGCAACTGATTCCTCAAGGGGAGGTCCTTCATGCTCCAGCGCGCCATTGAATCGGCGCTCAAGCAGCGCTTCCTGGTTCTGGTCCTAGCAGTACTCCTGGTGGCCTACGGCGTCTATGCCGTGCTCCACCTCCCCGTGGATGCGTTCCCGGATGTCACGAATGTGCAAGTACAGGTCAACACGGAATCCCCTGGCCTTGCTGCAGTCGAGGTGGAGCAGTTCGTGACCTTTCCGATCGAGGCGGCGATGAGCGGTCTGCCCGGGATTACAGACGTCCGCTCGATGTCGAAGACGGGCCTGTCCGTCGTCACAATCGTGTTCCGTGACGACGTCGATGTCTACTTCGCCCGCCAGCTCGTTCTTGAGCGGCTTCAGGTCGCAAGGGAAGAGATTCCGGACGGACTGGGGGATCCCGAACTCGGCCCGATTACGACCGGATTGGGGCAGATCTACAAGTATGTGCTGGAAAGCGATGCGCGCTCCGCCATGGACCTTCGGACACTGAATGATTGGACAGTGAAGTTCCAGCTGCGAACGGTGCCTGGCGTCACGGACGTCCTGAGTTTCGGGGGCGAGGTTCGCCAGTACCAAGTGCGTGTCGATCCGACCAAGTGCCTGAAGTATGACCTGACGTTGAACGAGATCGCGGAGACGCTCGGCAGGAACAACCGGAATGCCGGCGGCTGGTATCTGGACCAGGGATCCGAGCAGTTCGTGATCCGGGGGACGGGTCTGATTCGAGGGGGGGAGCCGGGTCTCGTTGACATCGGGAACGTCGTCGTCAAGTCGATCGACGGCACGCCGGTCTACGTGCGGGACATCGCCGAGGTCGGGTACGGCGGCGAGATCCGGCAGGGGGCCGTGACGATGAACGGCCGCGGCGAAGTGGTGGCCGGAATCGTCCTGATGCTCAAGGGAGCCAATACGAAGGATGTGATCGAGCGCGTCGAGGAGAAGATCGCTTCGATTCAGAAGACGCTCCCGCAGGATGTGCGGATCGTGTCCGTCTACGACCAGGCGGACTTGGTCGCCCATGCCGTTCGGACGGTCACGGATGCGCTACTGCTCTCGGTCGTGCTGATTGTCGTCATCCTCTTTCTCTTTCTTTGGAACGTGCGGTCCGCGCTTCTGGTGGTTCTCTCGATACCGCTATCGATCCTCATCGCGGTCGTGATGATGAATCGGTTCGGCGTTTCCGCCAACCTCATGTCGCTCGGCGGGCTCGCGATCGGGATCGGGATGATGGTGGACGGCTCCGTCGTGATGGTGGAGAACATCTTCCGTCACCGCGCGGAGGCTGCGGCGACGGGAGAGGGGCGGGGGGGATCGATCCTCCACGCGGCGCGAGAGGTCGCTTCTCCCGTGTTCTTCGCGGTGTTGATCATCGTGGTCGTTTTTCTTCCACTGTTCACGCTGCAGGGCGTTGAAGGGAAGCTCTTCAAGCCTCTGGCCTTCACGATCAGCTTCGCCATGCTCGGGTCGATTCTTGTCGCCCTGACCGTCGTGCCGGTGCTGGCGACCTACATCCTTCAGGGGAGGCTGTCCGAGAAGGAGAGCTTTCTCATGCGCTTCCTTCACCGGGTCTATTCTCCGGTGCTGGGGGTGGCTCTCCGACGGCGCTTCATGGTCCTGGGAATCGGGGTCGCGCTCCTGGTCGGCGCACTGGCGGTGCTGCCGCGCCTGGGGAGCGAGTTCGTCCCCGAACTCGAGGAGGGCACGCTGACGATCCGCGTCACGATGAATCCGAGTGTGTCGCTGGAGGAGGCAAAGCGGATTTCGACGCGCATGGAGAAGCTCATCATGCGCTACCCGGAGGTCACCTACACCTTCTCACAGATTGGGAGAGCGGAGCTTGGAGGCGATCCCGAGGGGATCTCGAATAATGAGATCTTCGTCGGACTGAAGCCGATCAGCGAGTGGAAGACGGTCCGGTCAAGGGGCGAACTCGTGGCGAGACTTGAGACGGATCTCTCTCAGCACCCCGGCATCCTGCTCAACTTCAGCCAGCCCATTGCGACCCGCGTGGACGAACTCCTTGCCGGCGTGAAGGCCCAGATTGCGGTCAAACTCTTCGGCGAGGATCTGGGCGTGCTGGAGAGGAAAGGCCGGGAGATTGAAAGCGTGATCCGCTCGATTCCGGGCGCAAGAGACGTTGCGCTTGAAGCCGTGAGCGGCGAGGCGCAGATCGTCGTCGCCGTGGATCGGGACGAGATCGCCCGCTTCGGGGTAAACGTTGATGACGTAATGAACCTCGTCTCCAACGCGATCGGCGGCCAAGAGGTGACCGAAATCCTTGACGGCCAGAAGCGATTCGCCGTGTACCTTCGGTTGGCAGAGGCGAATCGAAAGGACATTGACGCTATCCGCAACTTGCTCGTGTCGACCCCCTCCGGCGCCCGCGTGCCCCTCTCCAGGGTTGCGAGCGTCGAGGTGCAGGAAGGTCCTCCCATCGTGAGCCGGGAAGCTGCTCAACGCCGGGTCGTGATCCAGTGCAACGTCCGGGACCGGGATCTCGGGGGCTTCGTAAAGGAGGGGATGCAGGCGATGGACCGGAAGGTCCGGTTGCCTGAGGGGTACTATGTGGTGTGGGGGGGGCAGTTCGAGAATCAACAGCGGGCGCAGAAGACCTTGGCCGTGGTGATCCCGCTTGCCATTCTTCTGATCTTCGTCCTTCTCTATCTGTCCTTCGGATCGGTTCGGAACGCGCTGCTGATCCTGCTCAACGTCCCATTCGCCATGATCGGCGGAATCTGGGCGCTTTACCTCTCCGGACAGTATTTGAGCGTTCCCTCCTCTGTTGGATTCATTGCGCTGTTTGGCGTGGCGGTTCTGAACGGCGTGGTCCTCGTGTCGTACATCAATCAGCTACGCCGCGAAGGTCTCGCTCTTGATGATGCCATCCGCACGGGATGCGAGCGACGGCTGCGGCCGGTTCTCATGACCGCCACCGCGGCGAGCTTGGGCCTCATCCCGCTCCTGCTTTCGCACGGCATCGGTTCTGAGGTGCAACGACCGCTTGCTACGGTCGTGGTGGGCGGCCTCTTTACCTCGACGCTGTTGACCTTGGTGGTGTTGCCGACCCTCTACAAGTGGTTCGAGCGGGAGCGGGCGGAATTCTAAGAGCCGTAGTCGAAAGGAGTCACTCGTGAAGGAGATTCGAGCATTCGTACAGCCGTTCCTTCTTGACAAGATCACCGCGGCCCTCCTGCAGTTGCCGGAGTTTCCGGGCATGTCGGTCTCCGAGGTCCGAGGATTCGGTCGGGGGATGAAGATGTCCAGGACGCACAGCCTGCAGGAAGAACTGGAGGAGTTCACTCACAAGCTCCGGCTGGAGATCTTCGTGCGGGATGAGATGGTCGCTGCTGCCGTCCAGGCGTTGTGTGGTTCCGCTCACACCGGCAACCGCGGTGACGGCAAGGTCTTCGTTCTTCCGGTGGAGGAAGCGGTTCGGGTTCGGACAGGGGAACGCGGCGACGCTGCGATCTGGTCGGACGTATCTGATGACGGAGATGTTGGCGGGGTTCCCCCGGATGGCGGAAGCGCCTGAGACGAGCCGCCGCTCGGCTGGAAGCAGCGGCCGCGTCGCGTTCGTTGCCGCCGTGGCGGGCCTGGCCGCTGCCCGTCGCCGTGGATGCCACCGGCCATCTCGTCGAGGCGGCAACAGGAACGAGGCCGGTCGCCGCGAATGAAGTTGCATCGCCGCTCAGAAGTCGGTATCATTCACTGTAATGCGTTACTTAATGTTAAGCTTCCTCGTGCTCCTTTCGGTCGGGCAGCATGCCGCCCTGGCGCTGTGTCCTGCTGATAGCTGCTGCGAGTCCGATGAGGCAGCCCCTCGGGATGCGTGCGCTACTTCTTGCCCGCTCTGTGTTTGCTGCCTGGAGCGGAACCAGGTCGCCGCGACGCAGTTCGACACTCCATCTCCGAGTCTTGCGCCTACAGTCATCTTGACGCCGCCCACGAACACGCCGCCGCTTCCAGAGCCAGCCGAAATCCTCCACGTTCCAAAACCCTCGTTGGCCTAGACAGCTCCACCGGCTTGCCGCCATCCGGGAGTGCTCGTACCGCGCCGACGGATCTGAGCACTTCCCGTGGAAATCCCTGCGGCGCGCGACAGTATCGTCCGAATCGCGCCCGGATGAGATCTGAGGCGGGTCGTCCCTAGCCGACTGCGGCGTTCTCCATCAAGAGGAGCAATGGTCCGATGACACGTTTGTTCTTTGCCATTTGCGCGTTCTTGGCAAGCGCGATCCCGAGCGCCCTTCCGCCGGACGCGCTTGCCGAGCCCCTCACCGCGGAGAGTGTTGTGAGGCTGGCCGCGGCCGGCGCTCCCGAGGTTCTGATCGCCGAAACACGGTTGCTCGAAGCGAAGGGCCACCTCGCGGGAGCCCGAGCGCTCGGGGTGGACAATCCCGTAATCGAAGCCCTCCGGGGCTCCGGCGAGAGCCTTGATCGTGCCACCGAGATCGGACTTCAGATTCCTCTCGGTTTTGGTCTCCAGCGGGCCCGACGAGTCGCGGAGGCGAGAGCGGGCATGGAACTCGAAGCGCATCTGGTCGTTGATGTTCAGCGGCGCGCAGTCGGGCTGGCCTTGGCGGCTTTCTACAGAGTTCTCCATGCCGAGGAGCGGAAGGCGATCGCTGAGGACCGTCGATATCTCGCAGAGGAGCTTCGCCGCGTCGCCTCCGAGAAGGTCCGCACGGGCGATGCACCCCGCCTGGAGCTTCTTGTGGCGGAGGGGGAGCTCTCGCGGGCGGAGAGCGAGGTTCTGGCGGAGGAACGGAGCGTCACGCAGTCGCGCGTAGAACTCGCGGCCATGCTTGGCCTGGCGTCCGGCGCCGCACTCGAGGTGTCTGGTGATCTGGCTGACCGATCTCTCTTCGACGCCCTGGACTCCTCCGCGGACCCGGGACGGCGGCCCGGCGTCCTGGCCGCCGAGAGCGAGGTGAAGGCCGCTCGAGCCGCCGTGTCCGTCGCGCGATCGGCCCGACTCCCGGGGTTCGCCTTCCAATTGAACTACCAGCGCTCGCGGGTTGAGGACATCGTCCGCCCCGGCTTGGCCGTCTCATTGCCCATTTTCAACTATGGCCAGGGGGCCCGAGGTGAAGCCGAGGCACGGCACGCGCGCGCACAAGTCGAGCTCGCGGCGCGGCGAACCGCCGCGATGGCCGAGGCCGAAGGAGCTCGAAACGGTTACCGAAGCGCGGTCACATCCGCACGCGAAATCGAAGAGCGCGGACTTCCACGCGCCATCGAGACGGAATCACTCGCGCGGGAAAGTTACGAGGCGGGGAAGCTCGATCTTCCTGCGCTCCTCGTGGTGCGCGCCAACGCCCTCGATACGCGGCGCGAGCATGCCGACCGGCTGCTCGACGCGGCACTGGCCGGCGCAGATCTGACGGTATCAACGGGGGCATTGCCAACACACTGAGAATCGGAGGATCTACTCATGAGCAGATTTCTTCTTGCTCCTTTGGCTCTGAGCATCGTCATCGCGGGGTGTGGTGAAGGGACGAAGCAGACCGGCCAATCGGAGGGCACGCCCGCGGGTTCCGCAATCCATGCCTCGTCCAACGTCGTGCCGGGGTCCTATGAGGATTGGTGCGAAGAGCACCATGTCCCGGAGAGCGCGTGCACGCGCTGTGACCCCGCGCTCATTCCGGCGTTCAAGGCCACGAAAGACTGGTGCGAAGAACACGGGCTACCTGAGTCCCAGTGCCTGGACTGCAACCCGGACTTGAAGATCGTCCGGCCGCCGAAGCCGGAGGGAAAGTAAGATGCGCGCAATCATGCTCGTCCCGGCCCTGGCGCTGGCCATCTTGGGTATTTCCTGTCAGCGGACCGGCGGCACTTCACAGGCCGAGCCCGGAGGTGCCGTCGCCAAGGCCCTGCCCGCAGCGGCCTCGAACACGGAAGGCATGTGCGCCGAGCACGGCCTGCTGGAAGCGGTCTGCACCAGGTGCAATCCGAAGCTCGTTCCGATCTTCAAGGCCAAGGGCGACTGGTGCGCGGAGCATGAGTTCCCCGAGTCCTTCTGTCCGTTCTGCCATCCCGAGAGAGGCGGGAGGCCTTCTTTGGATGTCGCCACGGACGAGGCGCCACCCAACGGGATGCGCGTCAAGCTTCAATCCAGCGACGTGGTGGCGGAAGCAGGCATCCGGACCGAACAGGCCATCCCTGGGGGAGAGGCCGGCACCATCATCGCAACGGCGACGATCGTTGCGGACAATGCCAAGAGCGCTCTGGTCAACGCTCGAACACCGTGCGTGATCCGAGCCTTCACTGTCGATCTCGGCTCGGTGGTAGCGAAAGACGCGCCTTTGGCGATCGTCGAAAGCGCTTCCGTGGCCGAATCGCGCGCCCGGCTCAGGGCGGCAAGAGCCCGTGCCGGGGTCGCCGAGGCGAGCCACTCGCGTGAAAGGAATCTGTACGACCGAGGGATATCGGCCCTGAAGGAAGTCCAGGCCGCGGAACAAGCGCTCCAGGAAGCACGCGCCGAGGTCAGCGCCGCCCTCGCCGCGCTCGAAATGGTGGGCGCGGACGATGGGGAGTCAGGAGCCTATGAGCTTCGAGCCCCTATCGGCGGAGTCGTCACGAAACGCAACTTCACGGTCGGCACGCTGGTCGGCGAGGGGGAGGCCGTCTTCGAGATCATTGATATCTCGTCTTTGTGGGCCGACATTGACATCCCCGAATCGCAGGCCGGTCGAGTCTCGCCTGGGCAGCGGGTCGTTCTCAAGGTGGACGTCCTCGGCGATCAGGAGTTTGAGGGGAGCATTCGATACGTCGCGCCGATCGTTGACCCCCAAACAAGGACGATCCGGGCTCGTGCAGCCCTCCCGAATCGAGGCGGCGTGCTTCGGGCCAACATGTTCGCCCGCGCCCATATCTTCGCGACCGCCGGTACATCCGCCGTGCTTGTGCCGCGCGCGGCGATCCAGGAGGCCAAGGGAGTCCAGCTCGTTTTCGTGCCCGTTTCCGACGATGAGTTCGAAACGAGACGCGTGCGGACCAGCCCTTCGGATGGAGAGCTTGTCGCCGTCACGGAAGGTCTTCAACCGGGAGAATTCATCGTCACCGATGGGAGCTTTCTCCTGAAGACCGAGACGCTCAAGGAAAGCATCGGGGCAGGGTGCTGCGATGCCGTCGAAGCCAAGTAGCGGAGCCATCCAATGCTGAACTGGATCATAAGCTGGTCGATCCGCCGGCGGTACGCCGTCATCGCCGGGGGGATCATCTTGGCCGCGGTCGGAAGTGCGGCGCTATTCCACCTTCCCATTGATGCCTTCCCCGATACCACGCCGATTCAGGTGCAGATCAACACCGTGGCTCCGGCCCTCTCTCCGCTCGAGATCGAGCGGCAGATCACCTTTCCCATCGAGCAGGCGATCTCGGGCCTTCCGAAGCTCCACGAGGTTCGCTCTCTGTCGAAGTTCGGCCTATCTCAGGTGACGGTCATCTTCGAGGAGGGGACCGGCATCTATCTTGGGCGACAGGTGGTCATGGAGCGTCTCCAATCAGTGGAACTGCCCCAGGGGATCGACCGCCCTCAGCTCGGACCCGTCGCCACAGGATTGGGTGAGGTTTTCCACTACCTCGTGACAGGGAAGGGAAAGAGCCTGAGCGAACTCCGAACGGTGCAAGACTGGATCATCAAACCTCAACTCCGGTCCGTTCCGGGAGTAGCGGAAGTCAACACATGGGGAGGAGACGAACGACAGATCCACGTCGTCGTTGATCCCGTGAACCTCGCCAAGCATGGGTTGACACTCTCTGATCTCGCCGCGGCGCTCGAACAGAACAACGCCAACGTCGGCGGCGGGTCGCTCGATCAGGCCGGCCAGTCTGCCCTGATCCAGGGGATCGGCATCGTCACCTCGCTCTCCGACGTGGAGGACATCATTGTCTCTTCTCGGGACGGCGTCCCGACCCGCGTCCGCGACGTCGCGACGGTGGTGGACGGGCGGGAGATTCGGCGCGGGGCCGTGACCGCCGACGGAACGGGGGAGGTGGTCCTGGGTCTGGGCTTCATGCTGATGGGCGAGAACAGCCATGACGTCGCCCGTGGGCTCCAGCTCCGCCTCGAAGAGATCAAGAGAAGCCTCCCTCAGGGAGTTGACGTCGCCACCGTGTACAACCGCACGGAGCTGGTTGACCATGTGCTGCACACGGTAAAGACGAATCTCTTTGAGGGAGCGGTGCTTGTCATTGCCGTGCTCTTCATCTTCATGGGGAATCTGCGGGCAGGACTCATCGTGGCTTCCGCGATCCCGCTTTCCATGCTGTTCGCATTTGACCTCATGGTCCGTGCCGGAATCGCCGGCACCCTGATGAGCCTCGGCGCGATCGACTTCGGACTGATCGTGGACAGCTCGGTCATCATGGTCGAGAACTCGGCCCGGCGTCTCTCCGAAGATCGAACGACCCGGTCTCAAGCAGAGATCGTCAGGGAAGCCGCCATCGAGGTCCGACGGCCGACGATGTTCGGCGAACTGATCATCATGATCGTCTATCTGCCGATCCTGGCTCTCGAGGGCGTGGAGGGAAAGCTGTTCCATCCGATGGCCCTGACGGTCATCTTCGCCCTGTTCGGGTCTCTCATCCTGTCGCTCACCCTCATGCCTGCCTTGAGCGCCGTGCTCCTCCCGCGACGCATGTCGGAGAAGGAGAACTTCGTTGTCGCGAGCGCCAAGCGCCTCTACCAACCGGCCCTTCGAAGGGCCATGTCACGGCCCAAACTGATCGTCATGGCAGCCGCTTTGCTGGTGGTCGGAGCCGGATACCTTGCGACACGCCTAGGATCCGAGTTCGTTCCTCGGCTCAGGGAAGGCGCGCTCGTGATCAACACGATCCGACTTGCCGGCGTTTCCATTGACGAGTCCGTGCGATACGGGCTTCAGATCGAACGGACGCTGGAGAAGGCGTTTCCGGACGAAATCGAGCGCGTCTGGACCCGCACGGGGACGGCGGAAGTGGCCACCGATCCGATGGGCCTGGAACTCTCGGACATCTTCATCACGCTGAAAGACAGGAGCCGCTGGAGACGGGCAAAGACCCAGGACGATCTCGTGAGCGCGATGCAGGAGAAGCTCTCCGGCCTTCCCGGTATGCGGATGGTCTTCACCCAACCGATCGAGATGCGCGTGAACGAGATGATCGCCGGCGTTCGCGCGGACGTCGGCGTAAAGCTGTTCGGGGATGATTTCGAGGTGCTCAAGGCCAGGGCTCGCGAAATCGAGGCGGTGATGAAGCGGACCCCCGGTGCGGCGGACGTGTTCGTGGAGCAGCTCACCGGGCAACCCGTGCTGGAGATCGAGGTTGATCGCGACGCCATCGCGCGGCACGGGATTCCGGCCGGCGAGGTGCTTGATGCAATCGCCGCGCTCGGGACTCGTGACGTTGGAGTCCTGCAGGAGGGCGAACGGCGTTTTCCCATCGCCATAACCCTCGACAGCCGATACCGGATTGACGCCGGCGCTGTGGGCCGGATTCTGGTCACGGCGACAAACGGTGACCGCGTCCCGCTGGAACGGCTGACCACAATCCGCATGACAGAGGGGCCGTCCACAATCAACCGGGAGTGGGGCAAGCGGCGGGCGGTCATTCAGGCGAATGTGCGAGGGCGCGACGTCGGGAGCTTTGTCTCTGAGCTGAGGAAAGCGCTGGACGACCAGGTCCCTCTTCCTCCGGGTTACTACGTTCGCTTCGGCGGACAGTTCGAGCACCTGGAGCGTGCTCGCGCACGACTCATGATCGTCGTGCCGCTGGCGCTCGCCTTGATCCTGGCGCTCCTCTACCTGTCGTTCCGAAACGTGATGGACGCCGCCACCGTTTTCACGGGGGTTCCGTTCGCTGCGGTGGGAGGCGTTCTGGCCCTTTGGTTGAGGGGAATGCCATTCAGCATTTCGGCGGCTGTTGGTTTCGTCGCGCTCTTCGGTGTGGCTGTCTTGAACGGACTCGTGCTGGTGTCTACCATCCGCGACTCGCTGGCCCGGAACAAGTCCATGGGGGAGGCGATCGAGCAAGCCGCGGAGAGGCGGCTTCGGCCGGTGCTGATGACGGCTCTCGTGGCGAGCCTGGGGTTCGTCCCCATGGCCCTGAACACCGGAATAGGCGCCGAGGTGCAGAAGCCCCTTGCCACAGTCGTCATCGGCGGATTGGTCTCATCGACGATCCTGACGCTTCTCGTCCTTCCAGTGCTCTACAGCATCCGAGGGAGGATGCAACGGGGAGCGGAGGAAGGGCCCGTGGGCGCAGAGAGGTCGTAGGATGTGTCGCGCGCATGATCAATGATCCGAAAACCCCGGAGCGCCGTGGCGTGACGGGGCCCGCCCGACGCTGGTTCGTTCGTATCGAGCCGCCTGAGCCGGATGGGGAGTATCGAAGGCTACCCTCGAGGCTGCCGCAGAAGCCCGAGTGGGTTCTCCGGCTCTCTGGCGGGCTTCCCCGCGGGCTCCGGCTTTGCCTCCTCCACGACATCCCCCTCGCCGGGCGCCAGGAAGAGGTTCGATTCCAGGCCGCTCTGGCGCGTGTAGAGGTCGTGGTAGCGACCGCCCAGCCCGTACAGCTCCGCATGTGTGCCGCGTTCGACGATCCTGCCTTCCTCGACCACCAGAATCTGATCGGCGCGGAGGATGGTCGAGAGCCGGTGCGCGATGACGAAGGTCGTGCGCCCCTTCATCAGCTGCGCGAGTCCCTCCTGGATCAGCGCCTCGGATTCCGAGTCGAGGTGTGATGTCGCCTCATCCAGAATCAGGATGCGAGGATCGGCGAGGATCGCGCGCGCGATCGAGACCCGCTGCCGCTGGCCGCCCGAGAGCTTGACCCCGCGTTCGCCCACGACGGTGTCGAACTTCTCGGGGAAGCGCTCGGCGAACTCGTCCACACGCGCGGTGCGGCAGGCGTGGAGGATCTCATCCTCGCTCGCCTCGGGGCGGGAGAAGGCGACATTCTCGTGGATCGAACCGTCGAAGAGAAACGTCTCCTGGAGCACCACGCCGATCTGGGGCCGGAACCGATCGAGGCGCACGGTTGCAAGGTCCGTCCCATCAATCCGCACGACCCCTCTCTGCGGGACATGGAAGGCGGCCAGGAGGCCGATCATGGTTGACTTCCCCGACCCGGAGGATCCGACGAGAGCCGTCACCGTCCCCGGCCGCGCGACGAAGCTCACGTCGTGGAGCACCTCCGCGCCGCCTTCGTAGGCGAAGCTCACGTTCTCGAACGCGACACGCCCTTCGATCGGGCCGATCTCGCGCGTGCGCGCCGGGTCCTCGTCCTCCGGCCGCTCGCGCAGGAGCTCGCGCGTGCGCTCGAGTCCGGCCAGGGCCTCGGTGAGCTGCGTGCCGATGGCGACGATCTGGAAGACGGGCGCCACCAGGAAGGCGAGGAACGCGGTGTAAGTGAAGAATCCCCCCATGGTCATGGTCCCGGAGAGCACTTGGTGCGCGCCGACGAACATGATGGACGCTCCGACGATCCCGAGGAGCAGCGTCGAGGAAAGTCCAAGAAGTGAGATCGCTGTCAGCGACTTGACAACGTTGTCGAGCAGGCGTTGCACGCCGCGAGCGAAGACGCCCGCCTCGCGGGCTTCGGCGTGGTAGCCCTTGACCGTCCGCACCGCTCCGAGCGACTCGGTCAACCGCCCGGTGACCTCGGCGTTGATCTTCCCGCGCTCGCGGAAGATCGGACGAATCGTGGTGAACGCTCTGTTGAGCCCGACCGTGAAGATCAGAAGTGTTCCGAAGGCGACTACCGTCATGAGCGGGCTGATCTTGAGGAGCACCACGAAGGCGATCGCCGCGGTCATGATCCCGCCGATCAACTCGATCAACCCGGTGCCAATCAGGTTCCGGATCCCTTCGACATCACTCATGATCCGCGAGACCAGATTGCCCGTCTTGTTGGCGTCGAAGAAGGCGACCGGCAGCCGGCCGACGTGCTGCTGGACCCTGACCCTGAGCTCTGCGATCAGCCGCTGCGCCGCCTTCGAGAGGAGCTGGGTGAGGGCGAAGGAGGTGGCCCCTTGCACCAGTGTGGCGGCCAGAACCGCGAGAACGAGGGGGAGCAAGAGATCCACCTGCCGCTTCCCGATGATGTCGTCAACCAGGAACTTGGTCGAGGCGGGGAGCGCAAGCCCGCTCACCCGGTTGACGACCATCAGGAGAAGACCGAGAAGGAGGATCCACCGCCGCGGACGGACCAGAGCCCAGATGTCCGGCAGGAGCGCGCAGATCCGCTCCGAGCGCGGGCGATCGTCCGCGGTGGCGTTGGACACGGCACGCCGGCCCGAGCCACGGGTTCGCTCGGCGCGAGGAAAGTGAGCCGGTCCCATTCCGGGGCTCATCGGTTCACCCAGTCCTTCCACTCACTCTCGGCCGGCCCGATCGTGACGCTGTTCTGCGCCCTGACCAGCGGCTGTCGCAAGATCAGAGGTTCAGCCAGCAGCCGCGCGGTCCAACGCTCATCATCCTGCGGGGCCACAGCGAGCCCGAGATCCTTGAAACGACGCGCCGCGCGATCTATCAGACTCTCGACCCCGAATCTCTCGATGAAGCGGCGAAGCTCGCCGCTCGAGAGGGGGCGTTCCGTTAGATCAACGAAGTGAATGGTCCAGCCGCGCTCGGAAAAGAAGCGAAGAGCTTTGCGAGTGTCGGGACTCTTCTTGGTTCCAAAGATCTGAACGTCCATGGACGCAAGGATAGCGGCACGCCGGGCGGCTGGCCAGAATGTTGCGCCGCGTTTCGAGCGGGGCGGTCCCCGAGGCGCTCGAAGGTCGCCCCCGGCATCGGGAACGCCGACGCTCCGCGGTACGGCATCCCGCTGGGCCGGCCTCAGGTCACTCCGGCCCCGCTTCACTTTACGATGGTCAGCCGTCTCGACTCTTCCCTCCCGGCATGCGCGAGGTGGACCGAATACACGCCGGCCGCGAGCCTTCTGCCGTGGATGTCTCGCGCCGCCCAGCCGATCTGGTGCGTGCCGGCCGACGCCCTTCCGTCTTCGAGCATTGCGACGAGCCGCCCGCGCGCATCCGTGATGAAGAGACGCACGTCTCCTGCCTGCGGGACGGTATACGTGACCAGGGCGTCCGTCCGGCACGGGTTGGGCGCGATCGAGCGGATCGCCGGTGCGCCGGCGAGGGGATCCGCAGATTCGGGCGATACGGCGACGACCGGATCACCGAAGCGTTGGATCCGGCTGTTGAGCTCGTCGCCTACGTAGATCGAGCCGTCCAGTCCCACCGCGACGGCGATCGCGAAGTTGAACTCGCCGGGCCCCGAGCCGAAGGAGCCCAAGTCGTCCACGAGGACCCCGCTCGTCGTGAAGATGCGGACTCTGTGGTTGGCGTAATCGGCGATCCAAAGCTGGTCGCTCGCGTCCACCTCGATGTCGTTGCCTCCGATCGTCGCCGCCTCGAACGAGCCGAGGAACGTGCCACCGGTCGTGAACTGCTGCACGTTGGGAGCATCCCACTGAACCACGTGAATGTCGCCGGCCGCTTCGACGATCCCCGATGTTCTGCTCCCGGCGTCGCTCGGCCAGTCGGTGATCGGAGCGCCTGCCGGTGTGTACTTGTGCACGGAGAGGTCGGTGTACCCCGTCACGTACACGTCGCCGGCGACGTCTATCGCGACGTGGTCGGCTCTGTCGCTCGGAATGGCCCAGGCGAAGAGGAACGTGCCGGCGCTCGTGAACTTCTCGACACGGGCGCCCGCGTAGTCGCAGATGTAGGCGTCTCCGCTCGTGTCGAACGCGATGCCGTAGGGCGTTGAGAACTCGCCGTCGCCGGATCCGGTACCTCCGAAGGCGAAGAGAAGTTGCCCGCCGGATGCCGTGTAGACGCGAATCGAGTCGTCGGAGCAGGACACCCAGACACGGCCGAAGGGGTCTACTTCGACGTCCTGGGGGCTTGCGGGAACGCTCCATTCCTCGGCGTACGGAGGAACGACGGCGAAGGCAGGCTCGGCCGGAGCGACGGCTCCTGCCACCCATCCTAGAGCGATTGTCACGCCGAGGCGGCGTGAGAGTCGAAGGAGTGAGACGGGTATCCTCCTAGGTGCACGCATGTAAGCGTCGTGAGAAACGGACATGGCGGATCTCCTTTCTCGTTCAAGTCATTCCGGCCGGTACGGCCGGGCTATCCACCCGCGATCGCGCCCACGATGTAGAGCGGCTCCGCTCCTGAGACGACCGCCTCGGGGAGCGGCGCATCAAGACGTTCGTGGGACAGATCCTCCTCGCAGGCGAAGAATCTCAGGAACGGCCGGCGCGCCTGGGTGATGTGGTCGCGGATCGTCCCGCGCAGCATCGGATAGCGGGTCTCGAGCGCATCGAGGACCGAGCCGAGCGTGGCCCGGCCCTCGACGTCGAGACGGACCTCGCCATCGTCTTTCGCCAGCGTTCGCAGATGCTGCGGAAGCACGACGCGGATCATCGCAGCGTCTGAACCTCGACGGACATCACGGCCGGAAGATCTCGAACGATCGGGGACCAGTTGTTCCCCGCATCTCCCGAGAAATACACCTGCCCGCCGGTGGTGCCGAAATAGACGCCGCACGACTCGAGCGAGTCAACGGCCATCGCGTCGCGCAGCACGTTGACGTAGCAGTCGCTTTGCGGGAGGCCGTTCGTCAGCGCCTCCCATTCGTTCCCCCCGGTGCGGCTGCGGTAGACGCGCAGCTTCCCGTCAGGCGGATAGTGTTCCGAATCACTCTTGATCGGGACGACGTAGACGGTCTCCGGCTCGTGCGCGTGGACGTCGATTGCGAATCCGAAGTCGGTCGGGAGGTTCCCGCTGACCTCGTGCCACGAGTCGCCTGCGTCGTCGCTGCGCAGGACATCCCAGTGCTTCTGCATGAAGAGCACGTTCGGGCGCGAGGGATGCAGCGCTATGCGGTGCACACAGTGGCCGACCTCGGCGTCCGGATCCGGGATGTACTGCGACTTCAGCCCGCGATTGATGGGTTTCCACGACTTCCCGCCGTCGTCCGTTCGGAACGCGCCCGCGGCGGAGATGGCGATGAAGATCCGCTTCGGGTCTTTCGGATCGATGAGGATCGTGTGCAGGCACATCCCCCCGGCTCCCGGCTGCCATTTCGGGCCGGTTCCGTGCCCGCGGAGTCCGGCGAGCTCGTGCCAGGTCTTCGCGCCATCCGTCGAACGGAACAGCGCGGCGTCCTCGACCCCGGCGTAAACGGTCTCCGGCTCGGTCAGCGAGGGCTCGAGATGCCAGACTCGCTTGAATTCCCAGGGGCGCTGCGTGCCGTCGTACCACTGATGCGTCGTCAGGGGCTTGCCGGTCTCCGGAGACGCGTCGTAGACGAATCTGTTGCTCTCCCCCGAAGGCATGCCGCCCGGCGTCATTGTCACGCCGCCGCCGGGTGCCTCCCATGTCTTGCCGCCATCGTCCGAACGCTGGATCACCTGGCCGAACCACCCACTGGACTGTGACGCATACACGCGGTTCGGATCGACTAGGGAGCCCTTCAAGTGGTAGATCTCCCAGCCTGCGAAGTGGGGGCCGCTGACTTCCCACTGCTTGCGCTTTCCGTCCGATGTCAGGACGAACGCGCCCTTGCGTGTGCCCACCAGAACACGTACCGAACTCATACGCCTCTCCTCCCTGATCTTTCGAAGTCGTTCATCCGCGGGCGTCTCGACTCCGTGCCGGCTGGACGGCTCGGATCGCACTTGCGGTTGCCGCGGCCCATCCCGTCGCGCAACCCTCTGCCCGCACCAGAAATGGCGTCCGGGGATTCACGCGTCTCGTGCTCACGACTGTACAGACGGAGCGGGCCTCCCCGCAACGCATCCAGCCGCTCATCGCGTGCCGGAACTCGATGTTTGCAAGGAAACGAGAGCGAAATGTCCGCTCCGCCCGGATACAAAAGACCGGGAGATCTTTGACTTGCAGGGGTGAGGTGATTGATGCTATGGTGTAATCACTTCGTCGCTTGGGGCCCGGTGAAGGAATCACAAAAGCGGCCCCTGAGCCGACGTTGTTTTGCTCCGAGGAGTTCTGATCGGACAGTGAGCAGAGCCGCTGTCTTACCGCGTCTTCGGCCCATCTCCCTTCTCCTTCTCTCGTGACCAAGACGACGTCCTTTCAAGGAGGAGTCTCATGGGTTCGAAGATGTACGTAGGCGGCCTGCCGTATTCCACCACCGATGCCGAGTTGAGCGCGATGTTCGTTCCTTACGGCGCGGTCGAGTCGGCCAAGATCATCACCGACAAGACGACGGGTCAGTCGCGCGGGTTCGGCTTCGTCGAGATGAACTCGGCGTCGGAGGCTCAGAGCGCGATCACGGCGCTGAATTCGACCGAGATGGAAGGCCGCACGCTGATCGTTGATCTGGCGAAGCCGCAGGTTTCGCGCACGACGTCGTACGGCGACCGCGGCCGGCGCGAGTACTAGGATCGCCGGTTCGCGCTGAGTAGCGAGTCTTGCAAATGGGAGCCCCGTTGGGGCTCCCATTTGTGTCTCCGAGGCGTTCTTTCCGGCGAGAGTCTCATCCGCGCGCGCCGGGTGATCCGCCCCTGTCCGCGGCGTGGCTGAGGTACTCCTCAACAGATACAAATCTTTCGATTGTATCCCAAATCAGCTCGTGGTACGGTGGCAGTGCGTCGCCGTTGGGGCCCGGTGATGCTGTCTGCTGCGCGGCTCCACAATGATGTTGTTTTGCCCCTGGGAATCCGGGGTCGGAACCTGAGCAGAGTCGCTTCCTTATCGCGTCTTCGGCCCATCTTCCCTCTCCTCTTCTCGAGATCAAGACAATGTCCATCTCAAGGAGGATCTCAATGGGCACGAGACTCTTCGTCGGCAGGCTGTCTCATGCGAAGAACGAGCAGGATCTGAACACGATGTTCGCGCCTTGCGGGACGGTGGAGTCGGCGCGCATCTCGATTGACAAGCTCACGGGGCTGTCCCGCGGTTTCGGCTTCGTCCGGATGAGCACCATCTCCGAGGCGGAAGACGCGATCTCGCGGCTCAATTCCACCGAGTTGGACGGGAAGCGGTTGATCGTCCGGGTGGCGAAGTCGCAGGCGGAGAAGTCCAGGCCGGAGCCGCAGGGCGACGGAGACCCGGGAACGCGCGAGTCCTAGAGGCGCGCAGCCGGTCGCGGGGATCTACGCGTCGGATGGCGGTCGGTCGCCATCCGGCTCGAGTGCAGAATGAGCCTCGGTCGCGCGGGCGGCCGGGGCTCCGCTGTTTGCGGGGCCGCGACCGACGGCATGACCCCGGCGGCATTCTCTGATAGGATGGGCGCGCAGTTTGCGAATTGATGGACACGAACCATACAATCCTCCGCGGGCCGAGTGAACATGATGGCGGCAGTGTTGCGAACTGGATCCAGCCGCTCCTTCTTGCGGATGGGGGCTCGAGTCGGGTCCGGCGCTCGTGGGGGGGCGCTCAACCTCCTGCTGGTGGCGGTCTCGGGGGCCTTCACCGGGGTCTGCAGCGGAGGTCCCCGACCAGACCCGGCGGCTTCCGCGCCGCTTCTCGCTTCGCATGCACCTCCCCGCGTGCTCGTGCTCTGCTCCGGCAATTCGCTGCTTCCCACCAATGTCCTCTTCGATGAGAGCTTCCGCGAAGCCATCGCCTCCGGTCCCGGCGGGCCGGTCGAATACTGCAGCGAGTTCTTGGACGAGATCCGATTCCCCGTCCGTCACGACGAGCGCATGCTCGGTTTCCTGGGTGAGAAGTACGGCAGCCGGCAGCCCGACGTCATCGTCGCGATCGGCCCCGCGAGCCTCGGTTTCTGCCTCCGCCATCGCCCGCAACTCTTCCCGGAAGTCCCGGTCGTCTTCGCCGACTGCGGCACCGATACGTCTTCGCAGGGCGAATCGGCACGGCTCGTCACCGGTGTGCGGTCGGGCTTCGATGGGGCCGCGACGCTGCGCCTGGCGCTGCGGCTGCACCCCAAGACCCGGCAGGTCTTCGTGATCTCGGACTCGGCGGGGCTCGGCGGCGCGGGGTGGGAGCCCCCGGGGCCTCCGGAATCCCAGGTGACGTTTCACCGGCTCGCGAAGGAGCCTCTGCTGGAGCTTCTGCAAGAGCTGTCGCGCCTCCCGGCGAACAGTCTGGCGTTCGACCTCTCCGGGCTGGACGGCGGCGCCGCCTCGCCGCACGAGACGATGCAGCGCATGTCCGCATCGTCCTCCGCACCCATCTATGGCGGCCCCGATCCTCTCGTCGGGCACGGGCTGCTCGGGACCGTCGCCACCCCCATGGATGCGATCGGCCGCGCCACGGCGGCGCTGGCGATGCGCGTTCTCTCCCGGGAGAACGCCGGTGCGCTGCCGCCTGTTCAGAAGCTCGCGCCGGCGCCCCTTCTCGACTGGCGCCAGATGCGGCGCTGGGGCGTGCGTGCGAGCCAGTTGCCGTCCGGGAGCCTCATTCGCTTTCGGCCACGGTCGTTCTGGCGGCAGCATCTCCTTCTGGTGATCACCACGGGAACCCTCTTCCTGCTGCAATCCGGCCTCATCCTCGCCCTGGTCTTGCAGAGCCGGCGCCGGCGGCGCGCCGAACTCGAGGCCCGCCTGCGGCGGGAGGAACTGGCGCACATGACGCGCGTGGCCACCATGGGCGAGCTGACGGCGTCGCTCGCGCACGAGATAAACCAACCGCTGGCCGCGATCCTGAGCAATGCGCAGGCGGCTCAGCGCCTGCTCGCCGCCGGCGGCGCCGGTCTGGAGGAATTCCGTGAGATCCTCGCCGACATCGTGGCCGACGACCAGCGCGCCGGCGAGGTCATCCGCCGCATGCGCTCCCTGCTCCGGAAGGGCGAATCCAATCCCGTGGACGTGGACGTCAACGAGCTGGTGGATGAGGTCGCGGGACTCGTCCGCGGAGAAATGATCCTGCAAGACGCCTCGCTCGCTCTGGACCTCGTCTCCAATCCGCCCCTGGTGCATGGTGACCGGGTCCAGCTTCAGCAGGTCCTCCTCAACCTCATCGTGAACGCTCTGGACGCGATGAAAGACATGTCCGGCGGGAATCGTAGGGTCGTGGTTCGCACAGCAGCCGCGGACGCGCGTTTCGTCAGGGTCTCGGTCCAGGACGGCGGAGTCGGCGTCCCGGTGGACAAGCTCGAACAGGTCTTCGAGCCGTTCGTCACGACGAAGCCTCATGGAATCGGTCTCGGGCTCGCCATCTGCCGCTCCATCATCCAGGCGCACGGCGGTCGTATCGGACTCACGAACAATGCCGACCGGGGCGCCACCTTCTGGTTCACGCTTCCGGCGCTGGAGAAGGCGAAGCCATGAGCGGCACAGAGGGGACTGTATTCGTCGTTGATGACGAGCTGTCTGTACGCAAGAGCCTCGGCCGGCTTCTGAAGGCGGCGGGATACCGGGTCGAGGTCTTCGCTTCGGCACGGGAGTTTCTGCAGCGCGGGCTGCAAGACGAGGTCGGATGCCTGGTGCTCGACGTTCAGATGCCCGATCTGAACGGCCTCGAGTTGCAGCAGGCGCTCTCGGAAGCGGACAGTCCATTGCCGATCGTCTTCATCACCGGCCACGGCGATATCCCGACGAGCGTGCGCGCCATGAAAGCGGGAGCGACGGACTTCCTGTCCAAGCCCTTCCACGAAAAGGACCTGCTCGAGGCCATCTCCCGGGCGCTGAAGAGGGCGGGGGAGGAGTCGTGCGGACGCGCCGCGGCCCGCGAGGCCAAGCGGCGTCTTTCCACGCTGACGCCGCGCGAACACGAAGTCCTTCTTCACGTGCTGGCAGGGGAGCTCAACAAGCAGATCGCCGCGACGCTCGGCACATCCGAGAAGACCGTCAAGGTGCACCGCGGCCGGGTCATGCACAAGATGCGGGTCCAGTCCGTCGCCGATCTGGTTCGGCTGTGCGAAAAGGCCGGCATCCGGTTGACTTGAAGCGCCGATCCCGCACACCGCCCGCCGCGCTTTGGACCAAGGTCCCATATCGGAGGCCGCGGTCCGGGTCAATAGTCAGGTCGTGACCTTCATTGCCGTGATTGACGACGACCCTTCCGTCTGCAAGGCGCTGCGGCGCCTGCTCCGGTCTGCTCGAATGGACGTGGATACCTATGCGTCCGGCGAGAGCTTTCTCATGGCTTCGCTGAAACGAGAGCCGGACTGCCTCGTTCTGGACATCCGCATGCCGGGCATGTCGGGGCCCGACCTGCGCGACCGCCTTACCGCGATGGGGCGGCACATCCCGGTCGTGTTCATCACGGCGCACTCCGAGGAAGAGAGCGGCTCGGCCGGCGTCGTGACGGAGATCCTCCGCAAGCCGTTCGGCGACCAGGCGCTGCTGGAAGCTATCGGCCGGGCCGTCCACAAGAGGAGTGGTGCGCGGTAAGGAGGGAGTTCCTGCGAAGGGACCTCGGGATCGCCCAGAGCTCTCGCCCTGGACGACCCGAAGGTGTGAGGCCGCGCGGGTCACAGCCTAATCGTTGAGCAGCACCGCGGTCATTGGAGACTGACTCGTCCCCAACAACCAGATGGCCACGCCCTGCTCGTAGGTCTGCTTGTACAACTCCCAGGGTCGAGCGGTTGCGTAGTCGTCGCCGAAGCTCGCGACCTGGATGTTGTCCCCGCTCAAACCAAGAGTCACGAGAAAATCACGGACAACCTCTGCCCGCTGCAGCCCCAGCTGCTGTGCGCCCGTTCCCTCGGCGTACGAACTCGTGAAACCGAGCGCGAGAAGGCGGATCTCCTTGAGATCGCCCATGGGACGGAGCTTCTCCATCATCATGATCATTGCGCCCTTCGTCTCGCGAGAAGTCACTATGGACTCCGAAGCGAAGCCGACTCCCGTCAGGCGCTCTAGGGGTTTGCCCCGGACGGTAGGGAGCGGGGTCGTATCGAAGAGCCACTCGAAGGTCGTCCCGGGCGCAGATGATCCCACCAGCGTCACCGATTCCTGTGTTCCCTGAACGACGGCTCCCGCCTCAGCAGCGAGAGGAAACGTGAAGAATACGGTGGCAAGAGCGACAGAAACCATGGACTTCATGTTCGAACCCTCCTTGTCTCGATCTGGGCGTCAGAATCCGAGGCCCAGGGCGAGCGTCGTGGTGAATCCGTTGAGATTGAACCCGTTCAGGGCGTACTCGGTGTCGTTCAGCTTGATCGTCTGGTCGCCGAACGACGGGTTGGCCCAGACGTATCTCCCCTCCAACCCGAGGAAAAACCTCTGGGCGAAGTTGACGTTCAACCCCGCTCCGGCATGAAGCCCGAAGGTCGTGGAGCCATCGAAGCTGTTGGCATTGCCGTCTACGTTGAACTCCGAGAAGTAAGCGCCGATCCCCAGCTCGCCGTACGGATCAACCGACCCGGCCGGGATGAGAGCCTTCGCGGACACGATGATCGGGATGACATCGAAATCCACTTCGCGCACGGGGGTTTCCGCAAGGGACCCCGTGCCTTTGAAGTACCCGACTCCGAGTTCAAGAGCGAGCGTGGGAAGGAAGTAGTGTCCGATCGCGAGCTCTCCGTCGACTCCGGTCCTGGTATCACCGTCGAAGGTGGTCTCGACGTCGATGTTCTCGAGGCTGAATGACGCGCTGGGCGAATAAATGCCGCCCTTGATCGCCAGGTAGCTGCCGGGTCTCTCCGACCCGCATGCCGCCGAGGCAACCGTGAGGCCGGCGACGGCGGTCAGGAGCAACACGAGCAAGGCGCGAGTGGTGCTCAAGATTCTCTGCCTGGGATGGGCATTACCGTTTCCTATCACGAGGTGGTCCTCCTAGACTGCGTATGTGAGCGACTGCCGACCAAGACGAGCACTCGGATATCAGTCCGGGTCACCGGAAGTAGAAGGCGATGCCGGCGCTCACGTACTCGGACGAGTTGTCATTGAGCCCGACACCGAACTCGGCGACGAGATCGGCAGCGTCGGACAGCCGGTACTCGATTCCGGGGACAAGGTGGACTCTCGTGTACGAGTCGTCCACGCCCGCCGGCGCATCCTGTACGGACTCGAATGCGACATCCAGGGCGCCGAACAACTCCAGACTCTCGGTCACGTGCCCGCTCACGAGCGGCGTGATCTCGAATCCCATGGTGTCGAGGCTCTCACCGTCCCCGAACAGCCAGTGGAGGCCCCCCGTCAACGAGATGTCCAGGCCGGCGTCTTTCAGAAGCCACAGTTCTCCGTCCGCACCAAAGAAGGAGCCGTTCTCGGACAGGCCGACCTTGGCTTCGGCGTCGAAGCGGCCGGTGAATCCGTATCCCACGCGGGCCATGATCCCGAATTCGTCGTCCGCATCGTTGCTACCGAACGACATCAGAGGAGCCACCATGAGCTTCACAGTGCCCTGGTTGTTCGTTTCGGCGGACTGCAAGATGCCGATGTTCTGGGCCGCCGCAGGCAGTGCCAGGCACAGACAGAGAGCCGCAGAGAGAACGCTGAAGGTCTTTCGCATACCGAATCCTCCTGAATGAGCGTGTGGTCGGATACGTGAGGTCCAGGGGAATCTCTACCCCTTCTGGAGCAGGAGGCGGCGCCTGGGCACGAAGATGAGCGCAAGGCCGCCGACCAGCGAGGCCACCCCGAGGATGGCCGGAATCGCAACTGTCTTGTGTTCCGTGACCGTAGCGCTCATCGAGCCCATCTGGAGGACCGTCTTGTCTCGGTTGTAGTCGATCCCGCCGTAGATCAACGCGACGATCCCAAGCACCACGAGCACCATTCCGACGAGCTTCATTTCATCCGTCCTTTCGCGACCTCCTAGTGATAGAAGGTCCAACCAATCATGAGCTTCAGGTCCGGCGCGTCGCCGGCACCGAGCTTCACCTCGGTGAAGAATCGGTCGCCGTTGGAGAGCCCCTTCTCGATCCCACCGATCGCGCTCGCACCGATTCCCGTGTCGCTGTCGTGCGCCAGGCCGTTGTCCGACCCGGACATGCTCAGACCCAGCCCGCCGCCCAGATAGGGCGACCAGACGTCCCAGTTCGAGCTGAAGCGATAGGTGGTGTCCAGGTTGATCGCTCCGGTCGTCCGGTGGTCCCCCAGGCCCATCTCGATATTGGGCTGGAAGCGGACATGCTGGCCGAAGTTCCCGAAGTCGAGCTGGGCGCCGAAGATGAACTGATCCGGTCCGGACGAGAATCCGAGCCGCGGTCCCCATCCGCGATACCCGATGTCGGCAGGGCCCGCCAGGGCCAGCACGGGAACGAGCGCCATGGTCAGCGCCGCTGCTAGAAGAACCCCTCGAGTGTTTCGCATTTGACTACCCTCCTTGAGATTGTGACCGCGGTAGCGACAAGCGGATCTCGCATTGCCGCCCCGCGAAGAGTCATCGATCATCTCTGAGCGAAGACCTCAATGCTCGTAGGCGACGTCATCCTGACGTTCAGTCTCTGGCCGGGGTCGAGTTCGACCTCGTCTCCCTTGGTCGCGAGCATGATGATCGTCCCGGCGCCTGCTCCAGCGCCTGCCCCGATCGCGGCGCCCTTCGTCCCACCGGCGACCGCGCCGATGATCCCGCCGAGGATTCCACCCGCCGCGATCTTCTCAACATCGCCGCGCGTGCCGGAGGCTGCCTGAAGCGTGAGTGGTACCGCGGAGATCGGGTGGGTCTTGCCGGCCGAGTCCACGATGTTCTCGTACGCGAGCGTCATGCGGGCACGCCCGGACGTGCGGCCGGACGCCTGAACGTCGCGCAGCACGCCCTGGATCTGCGTTCCGGCCGGGACGACCGTCTTGCCACCGACGAGAATGGGCTCCGTCGTTCTGGCGACGAACCGGTCGCCGCTTCGGTTCGTGTCCGTGGTGAGCCGCGTCTCAAGCGACGCGACGACGTTCGTCCCATCCGGGATGACCATCGTCTCCGAGCGTGGCTTCCGATCTTGTTGGGACTGCGCAACCGATCCGTCTCCGCGGTCTTTCATGCAGCCCGGCAGGACGGCCACGGCGCTCAGAAGTAGGATGCTGATGCTGCCTGCAACTCGTTTCATGTTGGATCTCCTCTTCCCTTGAATCGGGGCAAGCGAGTCATGGTTCAAGTCGGGTCATGATCCTCGTCGCCTCGGTAATTGACGGACTCGGCGATCCGCCTCGCTCTCGCGGCTATCGCCTCGGGTCTCTGAATGCCGCCTCGAGTTCGCTCCATGCGTGCTCGAGGCCGGTCTTGAGGCTCGCCCGCTTCGCGGCTTCCGCCGTCTTGAACTCGTCGAACTTCGCCAGTGCAACCGCGCGCTTCACCTTCAAATCGTCAATGTGCAAGTGGAGGTCGATCCTGGCTCCGACGCCGGCCTTCGCGGCCGCGGCGGCGAGCCCGTTTATCTTCGCGCCCCAAACCTCGATCTGCGCCTCCATTTTCCCCACGTCCGCTTCCACAAGCGTCTCCTTTCGAAGCTGTGTCCATGTCGCCTCGGAGGAGTGTCCCGCAATACGTGTGCCGGTTCGCGCCGTCGCGTAAGTGCCTGCAGCGCCACGTGCCCGCCCGCGGGGGCCCTTGAGGATCCCATCAGAATGATCTAGTATCGATCAGTACGAAGGAGGGTGTCATGCGTGTCCAAGACCTGAACATCAAGGAGCTGGTCGAGTTCAATTCAGAGGACGGCATGATCCGTTTCGCCGGCGAGCGCGCACTCATCATTGATGCGACGGCGAAGGGGAACCTGCGAAAGGAGCTGATCGAGCAGTTCGGCCTGACCGCGGCTCGGGCCGTGCTCACGCGGTTCGGCTTCGTCCACGGCTGGCGTGTGGCCGAGGCGATGCAGGGCCTGTTTCAATGGGAGAATGACGACGACTGGCACCATGCGTGCGGGCGCATCCATATGCTCGAGGGAATGTACCGCCTCGACCCCGCCACGGCCGGATCGCTGACGAAGGAGGGCTTGACGCTCGGCGCCTCCTACGAGGCGGAGCAGCACATCGCCCACCTCGGGCGCAGCGACACCCCCGTGTGCTGGACGATCTGCGGTCTCACCAGCGGCTATCTGAGTCGCGCCGTGAACAAGGAGATCTACGTCCTCGAGGAGCAGTGCATTGGAAGGGGCGACCCCGTCTGCCATCTCCTCGGTCGGACTCGCGAAGAGTGGGGAGACGATCGCGCCGACGAACTCCGCTTCTTCCACACGGAAAACCTCAAGGATTGGCTCGAGCCCTCGCTCCACCGGGTCACCGAATCGCTCAAGCGAGCCGAGCAGAATCTTCGGAAGAAGAAGCGCGTGCTCTCCCGAGTGGCGCCCGATGTCGAGGACCCGCTCGGGATCGTCGCGCGGAGCCCCGCCATGCGTCGCCTCCTCGATCTCGCGCGGCGGATCGCGAAGGTGGATTCCACGGTGCTCATCACGGGGGAAAGCGGGACGGGCAAGGAGCGCATCGCGCGGTTCATACACGATGAATCCCCCCGCGCGGCGGGTCCGTTCATCGCGGTCAACTGCGGCGCCATCCCCGAGACCCTCCTCGAGAGCGAGCTTTTCGGCCACGTGCGTGGATCGTTCACGGGAGCGGTCAACGATCGTCCCGGCCTGTTCGAGGCGGCGAACAGAGGAACGCTCCTGCTCGACGAAGTCGGCGAGGTCTCGCCCGGCATGCAGGTGAAGCTCCTGCGGGTCCTGCAAGAACGCGAGATCCGCCGCGTCGGCGAAAACAAGAGCCGCCCCGTCAATGTTCGGGTCATCGCCGCGACCAATCGCGAACTCACCGAGGAGATTGCCGCGGGCCGCTTCCGGAATGATCTGTATTACCGGCTGAATGTCGTCGAGCTGCACGTACCGGCGCTCAGGGATCGGAGAGAGGACATCTTGCCGCTCGCCCGCGTTCTGCTGGGCGAGGCGGCGCTACGGCTCAACCGACCGATCTCCGGGCTGTCACCGCGCGCCGCGGATCAGCTCCTGCGGCATAACTGGCCGGGCAACGTGCGCGAGCTGCAGAACGCCATGGAGCGCGCGGTCGCGCTCGCCCGCGTCAGCCGCACGGATCTCGACGACCTGCCCGAGGAAGTCCGGCAGGCGTTGCCCGCCCCATCGCTCTCCGGCACGGTGAGGGCCCTCGAGGATATCGAGAAGGAGTACATCCTGGCGGTGCTCGATCTCAACGGCGGCAACCAGACGCGGACGGCCGAACAGCTCGGCATTGGATCGGCGACGCTCTACCGGAAGCTCAAGCGCTACGGCGCTGTACGTGCGAGTGGCACGGCACGCGACGGTGATCCCGCCGATTCTTGATCGGTGGTGATTACGTCAGGCCATCGGCCGGGCCGGGCCGCTACGTGCGCCCGTGCTCACCGAGCCAGCGCAGCAGCTGGCGAATGCTCCCGAAAGCGAGCGCCACGCTCGTGTCCGCCGCGCCGTAGTACAGGAAGATGGTGTCGCCGTCGTCGCCGAGAGTGTAGCCGCACGGGAACGTGACGTTGCTCACGTCGCCATGGCGCTCGTACGGCGCCTCGGGACCGAAGATCCACGAGTCCCCGCGCGAAATACATCGTTCCGGCTTGTCGAGGTCGAAGAGGGCGGCGCCTAGGCGGTAGAGGCACCCAGCGGCCGTCTGCCGGACGCCGTGATAGAGCATCAGCCATCCTTGCGACGTCTCGATGAGAGGCGGCGACAATCCCACTTTGTTCGCGTCCCACCAAGCGCCCCTGCGGGCCTGCAAGACCAGCTTGTGGCCGCCCCAGTTGCGGAGATCCGGCGAGAGCGAGATCCAGATGTGGGCCCCCGTGTCCGTCATCGGGCGGTGCAGGAGCGCGAAGCTCCCGTCTATCCGTCGCGGCAGCAGAGCTGCATCCTTGTCGTCGGGCTGCATGACCAGGCCGAAGCGTTCGAAATGCCGGAAGTCCTCGGTCAGTGCGAGCGCCACGCCGGGGCCTCCCTTGCTGAAGGCCGTGTAGGCGACGGCGTACTTGCCGAGCTCTTCGACGAAGGTGATCCGCGGGTCCTCGATTCCCCAGAGTTCCTCCGGATAGCGCTCCGGGTCGGAACGGAAAGTCGGCTCGCGGTCGATCACCCATCCGTCAATCCCGTTGGCCGATCGCGCCGCGCACAGGTGAGAGAGGCCGGAGCGATCCTCGACCCTGCAGAGCAGAAGCGTGGTCCCGTCGCTCAGTCGGGTCGCGCCCGCGTTGAACACGCTGTGGACTGGATAGGGCCAATCCGCGGCGGTCAGGATCGGGTTGCCCTCGTGCCGGCGAAAGAACGTCTCGTACCCGCTCACCGGCGTCATCGTACGGCTTCCAGGAACGAAGATCCCCGGATGACGTCCGCGTGGTTGACGGAACGCATTTCCATGAGCGCGAGGAGGAACGAGAGGGTTGATTCCGCCCCCTGGTTCTCGTTGACCCGGTCGGAATGGAGCCCGTCGCGACAGCCTCCCGTCGCGACGTCGTAGAGCGATTGCTGCAGCTGGTTCTGTCCCAAGAACCAGTCGAATGCGCTGCGAGCATGCTTTGACCAGCGATCTTCCCCGGTCAGCCGGTGAGCTTCCAGACACGCCGAGACCATCGCGCACGCCTCCACGGGTTGTTGATCGAACGATGCCCTCTGCGCTCCGCGCTCGTAGAAGCCGTTGGAGCCGATGGGGGCGAAATATCCATCCACCGACGACTGGATCGAGATCAGCCACTCCAGGGACCGAATGCCGGCGGCGGCGATCTCGGCGCGCTCCATTCGAGAGCCGCAAACAAGAAGCGCCTGCGGCAGTCGCGCGTTGGAGTAGGTAACGCGGTCTTCGAACCACGGCCAATCCCGGTCGCTGCTGCGCTCAAGGAGGTCGAAGAGCCGCTCCGTGAGCATCTTGCTCAGCGACTGCATTCCGCTGTCGCCCTTGAATGCCTGCAGGTACTCGTCAATTCCCAGGAGCGCGAACGCCCAGGCCCGCGGGCTCGTGAACCCCGACACCGCCGGGAGGGCGGCGTGGAAGAGGTCGCCCGCCAGACTCCGCCTCCCGGGATCGCGGGCGCGCCCGACGACCGTCCCCAGCGCCCAGAGAGCGCGTCCGTGGCTGTCCTCCGAGCCGCGTTCCTCGATCCACAGACGCGAGTACGACATGAGATTCCTGAATCGCCCCGTGCTCTTGTCGAACGCATGGCTCACGAAGGCCAAGTAGCGCGACGCGAGAGCGCGCACCGCCGGTGCGTCCTCCGTTCCGGCCTCCTCCAGGAGCGCCATCAGGAGCAGCGCCCGAGCGTTGTCGTCGAGGCAGTAGCCGTCGTCGTAACGCGGCACGCTGAAGACCGCGTGCTGGAGCACCCCGGTCTCGTCCGTCATGAGGCTGAGATGCTCGAGGTCCATGTCGGGCAAGTCGGCCGGCCGCTTGGCCAGCGTCTTCGCCTGAAACGTCGTGTGCAGCCGTGCGGCGCGCTCCGAACGCGCGCGCTCGAAACTCTCCGCGTAGCGGTGCGCGACCGCCGGCCATCGCATGCTCCGGCCGTGCGCCGCACCGCGCCGCTGCAGGGTGAGGCGCCGGGAGTCATCGCTGAGAAGCCCGACGATCTCCCGGGCGATCGCCGCGGAGTCCCGCCATGGGACGAGGATCCCGCGATCGTCGGCGAGGAGATCGCGCGCATACGGATACGGCGTCGAGATCACGGCCTTCCCGGCGCCCAGCGCGTAAGCCAGCGTTCCCGATGTGATCTGCTGCGGTTGGAGGTAGGGCGTGATGTAGACGTCCGCTGCGGAGAGGAACTCGTTGAGCTCGGCCTGGCTCACGAAGCGGTCGTGGAAGATCATGTTGGAATCCACGCCGAGTCTCGTGGCGCGATTCTCGAGCATGATCCGGTAGGTTTCGCCGTCGCGTTCCTTGACGTGCGGATGGGTCTCGCCGAGCACGATGTAAACCGTGTCGGGGTGGATCGCCAGGATCGCCGGCAGGGCGTCTATGACGTGCTCGATTCCCTTGTCCGGCGACAGGAGGCCGAACGTGAGGAGCACCCACTTGCCCTCGACTCCGAGCCTCTCCTTGCTGTCGCTCTCGAACGGAACGTCCGGGATTCCGTGGGGTATCAGGTCGATCTTGTGCTCCGGAACGCCGTACACCTCGTGGAGCAGCTCGGCGCCCTTGGCGCTCATGACGACGAGGCGTTCCGAGAGCAGGGCCAGCTCCTGCATCGTGCGGCGCTGGAGGGGATCGGGCTCGCCCAGGATCGTGTGGAGCGTCGTCACGATCGGCATGCGCAGCTCGCGCAGCAGAACGAGGACGTGGCTGCCGGCCTTGCCGCCGAAGATCCCGTACTCGTGCTGCACGCTCACGAGATCAACCGTGTTCACGTTCAGGTAGTCCGCCGCGCGGCGGTAGGAGGCGATGTCGGCCTCGTCGATCTCGAATCGAACCCGAGCGGGATACGCATGACGTTTGCCGGCGTCGTTCATGGCGAGCACGGAGCATTCAAGGGCCGGGAACTCGGACTCCATCGCATCGCTCAGGTGGGTCGTGAAGGTCGCTATCCCGCACAGACGCGGCAGGTGGTTTCCGAGAAAGGCGATTCGGCGAATCGCTCCACCGTTGGTCAGGGGGTTCATGCTCCCTCCGGTCCATCGCACCGCGGGCGCAGAGGCGCCCGGGTCGGCGCGAGAATGACGAGCTGCGGGCTACAGAAACGCAAAGGCAGGATCCGGTCCAAAGCTCCGCAGGCCTGATGAGAAGCGGTCCTGAAGCGCAGGCTCTCCGTCGGTCGGTCTTGCGAAGTGACGATACGCGTTCCACCTGGCGAAGGGGAAGGAATCTCTCGGTCGAAATCGAAGGAGCCGCCCTCCCAACCCATGTTGGACCAAAGGCCAATAGTGGACAGTCGTGTCTCCGTGGGAAGAATCTAGCGAAGCGAGCGGCCCGGAACGCTCTTGAGAGCGGGTGTCGGGTAAGGCGTCGGCGTCTCATCGAGGTGATGCCGAGCGCGCCCAGAGTCGGTGGGGCGGCGGCTCCTTCCGGCACCATGGAGGTCCGATGCACATCCTTCTCGTCTGTCCGCGCTTCCCGGACTCGCTGTGGAACTTCCATGGCATCCACGAACTCGTCGGGGTGGACTCGGCGCAATCGCCGATCGGTCTGGCGACGATCGCCGCTCTCACTCCGCCCGAAATCGAAGTTTCACTCCTGGATGAGAACATAGATCCGATAGATTTTGACGCAGCCTGCGACGTCGTGGCGATCTCGTGCTTCAACGTCCAGTGGGCCCGCTCGCTGGAGATCGCGGCCGAGTTCCGGCGCCGGGGGCGTCTCGTGGTGATCGGCGGTCCCTATCCCACCCTCTGTCCCGATCGGTTCGAGGGCGCCGCCGATGTCTTGTTCGTGGGAGAAGCTGAATACACCTGGCCGCGGTTTTGCAGCGACCTGCTAGCGGGGCACGCGCCCGCCGCCCTGTACGAGCAGGAGCGCGGCAAGGTGAAGTTGACCGACTCGCCGATTCCACGATACGACCTCCTCCCGGTGGGGAGGTACCTCTACTACTACGTCCAGACGACCCGTGGCTGTCCGTTCCAGTGCGAATTCTGCGACATCATCGTCACCGACGGCCGCGTGCCGCGCACGAAGTCGGTCGAGCAGGTGATGGGGGAAGTCGAGACGGTGCGCCGGCTGGGAGGGCAGTACATCTCCTTCTCCGACGCCAACCTCATCGCGAGCCCGAAGTACGCCGAGAAACTGCTCACGGAGCTGAGGGACTTCGGCGAGAGGAACGGCTACCCGATCCGGTTCTCGGCCGAGCTCACGCTCAACGTCGCCCAGCATCCGAAGATCCTCGAGCTCCTGCGCGACAGCAACTTCGAGAGTGTCTTCATCGGAATCGAGTCTCCGAGCACCGCAAGCCTCATCGAGACGAAGAAGACGCAGAACATCCGCGGCTCGATCCTCGAGAACATCCGCCTCGTCCAGTCGTACAACCTGATGGTCATCGCCGGGATGATCGTCGGGTTCGACAACGACGACATCGGGATCTTCCAGGAGATGTTCGACTTCCTGCAGGAGGCCGGGGTTCCCTTCACGACGGCCGGGGTGCTCTTCGCCATCGAGCAGACGCCGCTGCACGCGCGGCTCAAGCGCGAGGGCCGTCTGCTGGAGTATGACGAGAGCCTGGCGCAGGTCCACGGCAGCGCCGACCTGAATTTCGTGCCGAAGAAGATGACCGGCGAGGAGCTGCTCCGCGGCTACCGGTGGATGATCCGCGCCCTGTATCGGTATGACCACTACGGCGAGCGTTTGGTTCATTCCCTGCGACCGTTCGCGCCTTCTCCCGAGTCCGCGCGCCGGTCCGCGGGAAGACTCTCGAGCAAGCAGCTACGAATGACGGCGCGCATCTTCCGGTACTTCCTGCTCTCCCGGGATCATGCGAGGAGGCGGTTCTTCCTGCAGACGGTGTGGCGCGTCATGCGGCACCGCCCGTCGGTGCAGAAGCTCATCGTGGCCATCTCGTACATGACGGTCCACAAGCACTTCCACGAGTACGTCCTGCGGACGCACGGGGAAACCGAGACGGCCGGCCGGACGTCGCCGTTCTCCGCCGCCGAGGTGGCTGTTCTTCATGCCAGGACGGCGCCGAGCCGCGTCCCGCAGGCGGCCGCGGTCAGTTCGGCGGAGGCGTAGCGGGGCGCGCCTCGACCCGCATCAATGCAGGACGGTCAGCTTCCTCCGCAGCACCTTGTCTCCGGCCTCGAGCCGGTAGAAGTAGATCCCTCCGGCGACTTCGGCGCCGCCGGAGTCTCTCCCGTCCCACCGGATCTCATGGGCGCCCGCGTTCCGATTCTCCGAGAGGAGGCTGCGAACGAGCCGGCCTCGAGCATCGAAGATCCTCAAGTTCACCTTTCCGCTGCTCGGGAGCGTGAACCGGATCGCCGTTCCGGTTCGAAGCGGATTGGGGACGTTTTGCTGCAGCGCCAGGGCCACAGGCGGCGCTCCGTTCGGAGCCGCGGTCGTGCTCCCGACCTGGATCTCGAGGTTGTCCACGATCCAGCCCCAGCCGTTCACGGCGCTGTCCGCGTAGAGGCGGAAGCGGATCAGGATGGTCTCGTTCCAGGAGAACGTGTCGAGGAGATTGATGCTCCGACGCCGCAGGAGCGTCGGGCTCGGGCTGTTCGTGTTGTAGGCCGTCTCCCATTCAGGGTACGCGCGGCAATCCCAGCCGGGCGCGAGGGGCACCCAAGTGAGCCCGTCCGTGCTGCCCTCGACGATGACGTAATCCCAGAAGTTGGGGTCCCCGAACACCGTCCCGGAATCGCCCGGCTCGACGAGAGCCAGTTCATCGAACTCGATGAGGGCGTTGCTCTGGGCGACCCGGATCGGCACCGTGAGAATGGTGATGGGATTGGTCGAGTCGTCGTAAGGATGCGGCGAGTGGATGGCGCTTCCGGTGAAGCCGGACTCGGTGCCGATGTCGAGGAGGGATCCGGCGAAGTCGTCGTTCGGGGTCTCGAAGTCGTTCACGTAGACGAAGACCGGCGGCTTGGGCTGGTACACGCTGACCGACCTCGTCACCGAGTCGTACGGGTTGCCGCCGGCATACGCGCGGGCGAAGACCGACTTCGTGCCCGCCGCGATCACCGGGATCTGCACGACCTCATGCTGGCGGGCGGTGTTCGCCGGCAGCGTCGAGGAATGGACGCCGTCCACCCACACCTGGGTCGAGTCGTACTCGGTGCGGAGATTGAGCTCGACGGACAGGAAGCCGTCCGGGCCCTGGTAGAGCTGGTCAATCAGGGGCTTGAACGTCTTGCCGGCGATGAGATCCGGCATCGTCACGCTCCAGACCCCGCGACCGTGCGTGCCGGCCACGATCTCGTCCTCGACCTCTGTCAAGAGCCAGACGGCGACGTGCGGCAGGCCGTTGTCGGCGATGGCCCACGTGGCTCCGCCATCCAGTGATTCCACGATCCCGATTTCGGTCGCGGCCCACAATTTGTTCGTGTCGTTCGAGAAGACCACGAGGTCGTACACGGCCACGTCGGGGAACCCATTCGTGCTGACCGGGCTCGATTCGAAGCCGGTGATGTCCTGCCAGGTGGTCCCTCCGTTGACCGTCCGGAGGATCTTGGGCCTCTCGGCGAAGCCGAAGAGGACGTACGCGGTGTTGGGGTCCGTCGGGTGTGTGGCGAGCCCGGAGATCCCGCCCATCGCGACGGTCGTGTAGTTGGGCATCATCGTGAAGGTGACGCCGCCGTCAATCGAGCGATGCATCTTCCCGCTCCCATCCATCCTCGCGCCCCCGTAGATCACGTTCGGGTCCGCGCGGGAGATGCGAACGCAATGGAACGAGCTGATCGCGCCCCAATCGCCGGAGGCGATGGAAGAGAGCGACCACGTGCCGCCGAAGTCGTTCGATCGCCACACGCCGCGCCTTCCGACGGCGAAGAGGCGTTCAGGGTTCGCGGGGGTCTTCGCGATCTTCGTGATGAAAGGAGCGTTGGCGGAACCGGTGTCAATCGTCCCCGGGGGGCTGACGCTCGTCACGGCCGAGGTCCAGGTCTGCCCGCCGTCGAGGGAGCGCTCGAGGCCGTTGTACTGATAGCCGCCGATGATCTTCAGCGGATCGTCGAAGTGCCACGATGTCTCGTAGCCGTCGCCGCCGATCACCGACTGCCACCCGGCGAGAGCATCGGGATCGAGAGGGGACAGCCACGTTCCGTTGTCCTGCGTCCCCCCGACGTACGCGCTTCCCCCGGGCCGCTTGTCAATGCCGTAGAACTGAGTCGTGACCAGTCCGTCTATGACCTGGCTGAAGCCCGCGTCGGTGGTCGTGGATACGGCCACGCCGCCGTCGCTCGTGTTGAGCAGCCGCCATCCTCCGCCCGGCGCATCAACCACCGCGAGCCCGTGATGATCCACGTGGACCGGCGCGTTCAGGTTGGTGGCGCTGCGGGACGTGCCGCTCAGGGTGAGCCTCCAGAGTCGGATTCCGCCGACGTACACGATGTTCGGATCCGTCGGATGGCAGACGATCGTATTGTCGTACCACCCCTGAGCGCCGAGCCAGTTCGGCTCGGAGCCGCTCGCCGTCGTTCTCGACCAGCTCGCTCCGGCGTTGCTCGAGATCCAAAGCTCGGAGTGGGCCGCGCCCTCGGCTGCGGCGTAGAGGCGGTTGTGGTCCACGGGCGAGACCGCCATCTCGAAGCGGCCGGTGAAGTCCGTGATGCCGGTATTGATGAAGGTCCAGGTGTCTCCACGGTTCGTGGACTTGAGGATGCCGGCCTCGTCCACCGTCGCGTAGAGAATGTTGAAGTCGGTCGGATCGGCGACGAGTTGCTGGAGCTTCTTCACGCGGCTGAGCGATCCGATCGCCGTGCTCGCGAAGACCTCGATCCAGTTGGCGCCGCCATCCGTTGACTTGAAGATGCTCGACCGCTGGTTCAGGAACTCCTTGTACCGCCCGCGCGTGGCCGCGACGATCACGACGTCCTCATCAGCGGGATCCACGAGGATCCGGGCGATGTTGTTGAAGGCGGGATCGTCCACGGTCGAAGCGAGATGGGTCCAGGTGAGCCCGCGATCCAGGGACCTCAGGATGCCGTTGCCGTTGATGGTGTCAACGTTGTAGAAGCTCTCGCCGGTGCCGACGTAGAGCACATCGTGGTTCGACGGGGCCATCGCGATGGCCGACGTCGAGAGGACGGGGAAGTCCGCCGTGAGCCACGTCCAGCCGGCCCCGGCGTTCGTCGTCTTCCAGACCCCGCCGCCGACGCTGCCGATGAACCAGGTCTGCTCGGTGGGATCATCGGGGTCCACCACGATGCCGCGCGCGCGCCCGCCGACATTGCCCGGGCCGCGGCTCACCCACGGGAGGATCTCCGAGGCCTTCCCGGCCCGCCGGCCGAGCGCGCTGTCGAGCTCTCTCTTCTGGTACCCCAACGCGTACTCGGGCGCGGTTCGATCGCTGGGTATCTTCATCTCGGCCAAGAGGCGCGCGAATTCCCCGGGGTTGTCGAACTGCGGCTTCCCCTCGGCGTACGCCTCGATCCGATCAATCTTCTGCTGCAGCTTGAACGCCTGCGCGGAACCGGGGCGCGCGTGCGCCTTCCATCGCTCGAGCCTGGTCAGCTCGCTGCGGTACGGGTCGAGCTTGGAGTCGTGCGCCGGCCGGAAGAGAACGACGGCGAGCGGGAGGAGAACACCGATCGCAGCGATGCCGAAGACGAAGGGAAGACGGCGAGTCCGCATGGTGCTCTCCCATGGCTGTGTGTGGAGGGATGTCACGTCGGCGGTCTCCGCGGCGAGCAACGCTCGGCGCGGCGCAAGATTCGGACGGGAAACCCCGAAACACCACAATTGTATCATTCCCGTTCGGCCGTGATCAACGCGCGCCGAGGTTGACGTAGCGAATGGGGAAAATACCCCAGGAAATCCCGTCTTGCCCCGCCTCCCGCGGCGCCCGGCCGCGGTTATCGTCGAGGACCCGCCGCCCCCTTCTCGGCGTATAATCCCCTCCATGCCTCGTTCGAGCGCGATCCCAAAGGCCCGCGGGGTCTTCTGCAACCGGACCCTGAACCTCCGGGCCATCCGAGCGATCGGTTACGACATGGATTACACCCTCATCCACTATCGGGCCGAGGAGTGGGAACGCCGCGCTTACGCCCACCTGAAGAACAGCCTGCTCGGGGCGGGCTGGCCGATCGACCACCTGAAGTTCGATCCGGGGATGGTCTGCCGGGGGCTGATCATTGATGTCGAGCAGGGCAATCTCCTGAAGGCGAACCGTTTCGGGTTCGTCAAGCGCGCCGCCCACGGGACGAAGCTCATGGAGTTCGACGCTCAGCGCTTGATGTACTCGCGCACGATGGTGGATCTCGCGGAGCCACGGTGGATCTTCCTCAACACCCTGTTTTCGCTCTCGGAAGGGTGCATGTACGCCCAGCTGGTGGATCTCCTCGATCAGCAGGCGATCCCCGAGATCCTCGGATACGCGGATCTGTACGCTCGAGTGAAGCGCGTGCTGGACGCGGCGCACATGGAGGGACAGCTCAAGACCGAGATCGTCGCCGACCCGAAGCGGTTCGTGATCCTCGATCCCGAGGTGGCTCTGGCCCTTCTGGATCAGCACCACTCCGGGAAGAAGATCCTGCTCATCACGAACTCGGAGTGGCCGTACACGGCCGCGATGATGAGCTACGCGTTCGACCGGTACTTGCCGCAGGGGATGTCGTGGCGCGGGCTGTTCGACGTCATCATCGTCAGCGCCAGGAAGCCGCAGTTCTTCTCCACGTCGAGCCCGATCTTCGAAGTCGTTTCCGAGGACGGCCTCCTCATGCCGGTGACCGGCGCGCTCGAGGAGAAGAAGATCTACCTCGGCGGCAGCGCCTTGCAGGTCGAGACGCATCTGGGCCTGTCCGGGGACGAAATCCTCTACGTCGGCGATCACATGTTCGGCGACGTTCACGTGACGAAGAACGTCCTTCGATGGCGCACGGCGCTGATCCTCCGCGAACTCGAGGAGGAGATCGGCTCCGTCGAGGCGTTTCGAGAGACCGAGCGCGAGCTCGTCTCACTCATGGACCAGAAAGAGGATCTGGAAGCCCGGGCGTGTTGGGTGCGATTGGAGCTGCAGCGCCTCCGGCACGGCTACGGTTCGGCGCCCGGAGATGACGATGAATCGCTGACCGAGCGGGCCGCAGAGCTCCGGCGCGAGGTGGAGCTTCTCGATCTCAGGATCGGCCCGCTCGCGAAGGCGTCGAGCACGCTCGGCCATCCGACGTGGGGCCCGCTCATGCGCGCGGGAAACGACAAGAGCCACCTGGCGCATCAGATCGAGCGGTACGCCGACATCTACACGTCGCGCGTGTCGAACCTCCTTCATTCCACGCCGTACGTCTATCTGCGATCCCCCCGGGGAAGCCTCCCGCACGACGCACCGAGGTAAACATGTCCATCCGTCCCGTCAAACGGCTCATCAAGGCCAAGCCGGCCCTGGAGGGCGCGGGGGTTCGCCTTCGCCGCGCCTTCGGATTCGACAACCCGACCGACTTCGATCCGTTCCTTCTTCTCGACGACCTTCGCAACGACCGGCCGGAGGATTATCTCGCCGGATTCCCGTGGCACCCCCACCGCGGAATCGAAACGATCACATATGTCCTCGCCGGAACCGTGGACCACGGCGACAGCATCGGGAACCAGGGCACCATCGGCGCGGGCGACGTCCAGTGGATGACGGCCGGGAGCGGGATCATCCATCAGGAGATGCCGAAGGGCGATCGCGACGGCCGGATGCACGGATTCCAGCTCTGGGCGAACCTCCCCTCGTCGCTCAAGATGACGGCGCCCCGCTACCAGGAAGTGAAATCCCCGGACATCCCCGAGGTCACCGAGGACGACGGAACCGCGGTTCGCGTCGTCTGCGGCAAGTTCTGGGGGACGGCCGGCCCGGTGGACGGAGTTGCGGCCGATCCGATCTACTTGGATGTCTCGGTCCCGCCGGGCAAGCGGAGAACGCTGCCGGTCGAGACGACGCGCCACGCCTTCGCGTACGTCTTCGCGGGCTCCGGGAAGTTCTGCAACGCGTCGGGTCCTCTCGCGGTGCCGACGGAAGGCGTGGGGTGGTGGGACATGGAGCCTCCCGCGCTCGCGGATAATCGCTCGCTCGTGCTCTTCGACCGCGGCGACGAGGTCACGGTCGAGGCCGGGGAACAGGGGATCCGTTTCTTGCTCGTCTCCGGGAAGCCGCTCGAGGAGCCCGTCGCGTGGTACGGCCCGATCGTGATGAACACGCAGCAGGAACTCCGGCTGGCCTTCGAGGAACTCCAGCGGGGGACGTTTCTGAAGCACGAAGGTCGGGGCTAAGAGCCCGGCTCGCACGATCCACTGGGCGCCCTCTGCTAAACTCCGCGGCGAGGAGGATCCCTAAATGCCGATCACCGTGGCTCCATGCTCATCCATCGAGGAAATGGCCGTCGCGCTCGGGCCGATCTGGCACTACTTCGGCGGAAGAGCGACGATAGAGGACACCGAGCGCGCTTCGCGCAACCTTGATGTCGGCCGCATGCATGCCGCAAAGGAAAACGGGACGATCGTCGGCGGCGCCGGCGCCTTCACCTTCGAGCTGACGGTTCCGGGCGGGACCGTGAAGGCGGCCGGCGTGACCGTCGTCGGGGTTCTCCCGACGCACCGGCGCAGGGGGATCTTGAGCGCGATGATGCGCGCCCAGCTCGATGACGTGCACGAACGGGGCGAGCCGGTCGCCTACCTTTGGGCATCGGAGGAGACGATCTACGGACGCTTCGGCTACGGATTGGCCTCATTGAGCGGCGAGATCGAGCTGCCGAGATCATCCAACGCCTTCCTCCGGCCCTTCGAGCCTGAGGCCGAGACCCGGATGGTCGAAGATGAGGAAGCGTTCGAGCCGTTCTCGCAGGTCTACGATCGCGTGCGTCGCGAGTACCCCGGTATGTTCGCGCGAACGGAGAACTGGTGGAAATACAGAAGGCTGGCGGACCCGGAGAACCGGCGCCAGGGCGGCGGCCTGCTGAACCGTGTTCTGCTGACGATTGACGGAAAGCCTGAAGGCTATGCGCTCTATCGCATGCACCAGTCGTTGGAGGCTGGGATCTCCACCGGCTTCCTGAGCGTCCTCGAGGCGATCGGTACGACCCCCGAGGCCACGCGCGAGATCTGGCGGTTTCTCTTCGATGTGGACTGGATCGGTCGCTTGAAGGCCGGCCAGCTTCCTGTGGACCATCCGCTTTTCTTCCTGCTCGCCCGCCCGCGCGCCATGCGCTTCCGGCTGGCCGATGCGCTCTGGGTGCGGCTCGTTGATCTGCCCGCCGCGCTCGCCTCGCGCACGATCGGCGCCGGCGATCCGGTCGTGCTCGATGTGACCGACGTGTTCTGCCCGTGGAATGAGGGTCGCTATCGAGTGGGCCGGGGCTTGGTGGAGCGAACGAATGCGGAGGCCGATATCGCGCTCGAAGCCGCCTCCCTGGGCTCGGTCTATCTCGGCGGTTTCAGTTTCGCCCAGCTCGCGGAGGCGGGGCGGGTCGAGGCGTTGCGGGCCGGGGCTCTGGCCCGGGCCGATGCGCTCTTCACATGCGGCCGCGCTCCGTGGTGTCCCGAGATCTTCTGAGCGCGACCACCGGCCGGGTCCCCTAACGGTACCGGGCCGGTGTCGTGAATTCGAATCGCCCGGTCGCATCGTCGCGGACGAGGGTCGTCATGGAAGCATCCAGCAGGGCGGAGTGGGCGCTGAGGGAGCGGGTGAAGGAGCTCACCTGTCTCTACGGGATCGCTCAGGTTGCGGATCAGCCCTCCCAGTCGCTCGAGGAGGTCCTCCCGAAGATCGCGGAGTTGCTCCCTCCCGCCTGGCAGTACCCCGAGGTGACCGCGGCCAGGATCGTCCTCGACGGAGAGGTCTTCCCCTCGGCGGGTTTTCGCGAGGGTCCGTTCCAGCAACAGGCGGATGTGCAGGTCTTCGGCGAGCGGCGCGGATCGGTGGACGTCTTCTACTTGGAAGCCCGCCCGGATTGGGACGAAGGGCCGTTCCTCAAGGAGGAGCGCAGTCTCGTCCAGGAGGTGGCTCGCCAGGTGGGTCTCCTCGTTCAACGGAAGGAAGCCGAGCGCGAAAAGATCCGGTTCGAGGAACAGTTGCGCCGCGCCGATCGCCTGGCCACCGTGGGCCAGCTCGCGGCCGGCGTCGCGCACGAGCTGAACGAGCCGCTTTCGGCCATCCTCGGTTACGCCGAGATCGTCCGTGACGGATTCGGCCTGCCCGACCAGTGCTCGGCCGAGGTTGAACGGATCATCCTGGCGTCGCTTCGCGCGCGCGACATCGTCCGGAATCTGCTCGTCTTCGCGCGGGAACAGCCGATTCAGAAGCGCCCGGTGAAGCTCGACGCGGTCGCGCGCGACGCGCTGACGATGCTCGGCGCGCGCTTCATGCAGGCGCGGGTGAGGCCGGTGCTCCGGGTCGCGAAGGACCTCCCTGCGATCTCCGGCGACGAGGGCCAGTTGCAGCAGGTGATCATCAACCTCTGCGTGAACTCCCTGCAGGCGATGCCCCGCGGCGGCAGTCTCCGCGTGACGCTGCTCGAGCGCGAGAGCGAGGTACTCCTCTCGGTCGAAGACAACGGAGAGGGTATGTCCGACGAGGTGCAGCGGCATGTCTTCACGCCGTTCTTCACCACCAAGGCGGTCGGTCAGGGGACCGGGCTCGGCCTTTCCGTTGTCCATGGTATCGTGACGGCCCACGGCGGGAGCGTGCAGGTGGAGAGCGCCCCAGGCCGTGGGACGACGATCACGGCGGCCTTCCCGGCCGAATCCACGGGACCTTGAGCGAGGAGCGCATGCCGGATCAGGCGAGCATCCTGCTGGTAGACGATGTGCCGGACACGTTGGACATCCTCGGCCGCCATCTTCGTTCGCGCGGCTACGCGGTGACGACGGCGCCCGGCGCGAGGCAGGCGATGGCCCAGCTCGAGCGCTCCCGCTTCGATCTCGTCATCACCGACATCAAGATGCCCGACGTGAGCGGCATGGAGCTGCTCCGCATGGTCCGCGAACGCTTCACGGACACGGAGGTCGTCTTGATCACGGGCTACGCCACGATCCAGGGGGCCGTGGACGCGGTGAAGACCGGCGCCGTGGAGTACCTCGCGAAACCGATCACGAAGGAAGCTCTGCTCACGGCCGTGGATCGCGCGCTGCTTCAACTGGCGGCGGCGCGAAAGGCGAGGGACGGCGTCGCCGCGCCCGCGGCGCATCGGTTCGGTCT
>JAGVPR010000087.1 GCA_020052115.1 Candidatus Eiseniibacteriota bacterium | reverse complement strand
CGAGGCGCTCCAGCCGGCCCGGCTCGCTCTCCGCAAGCCACGGATCCAGCGAGAGCTCCGCGTGCGCCTTCGCGAACCAGGGCCGCGCCTCGCCGTCTCGCCCCAGCGCGAGCAGGCACTCCCCCATCTCCTCGAAACCGTAACCGTCCGCCTTCGCGCCCGCCGCGGTCCATTCGCTCAGCAGCTCTTCCTGCATCCGGAGCGCCTCATCGAGACGCCCCAGAGAGCGAAGGCAGCGCGCCACGCACCACTTCGCGATGAGCGTCTCGGGCACGGGGCCGTTTTGCAGACGCCACTCGTGCGCCTTGCGGAAATACTCGAGCGCCGTCTCGAAGCGGCCCGCGACGTGATGCGTCCAGCCGATGTTGTTGTAGAGCGAGCCCAGCCAGCGGCGGGCCTTCGGCTGTAACGACGATTCCGCCAGTGCGAGCGCCCGGAGATTCCATTCGAGTGCCGGCTCCGGCGGCTCCACGATCGCCACCATGTGCGCCGCATCCACGGCGAGGGCATCCTCGCCCGCCCCACGCGCAAGATCCCACGCCGCGGTGAAAAGCGGACGCGCCTCCTCCTGCCGGCCCGAAGAGTTGAACGCGCGGCCGCGTTCGAGGAGCACGCGCACGCGGGCCCTCGGAAGATCCGCGCGGAGGAGCGCCTGCGCCTCATCAAGGGTCGTGTGCGCCTCGTCGAAACGGCGCTGGAGCCCCTGCGTCCGCGCGAGCTGTGAAAGCAACTCGATGAGATCCCCGCGGGCGCTCCACGCAAGGCCGGAGGAGGAAGAACCGGCGTCCGCCTCCGACTCCTCTGCGGCGGCGGTTCGCGCGGCGGGCAGCAGGCTGCGGAATCCGGCCTCGGTGGAATCGGGGTGCTCGAAATCCCAGATCGCGTCGAGATCGGCAGCCGCCCCGGAAGCAAGGGCGTCGGTCGAGGCTATGAATATCCCCCAGGAAACGATGAGCGCCAGCCGGAGCGCGCCGCTCAGACCCGCTCCGCCCGCGCGCCGGCGGCCTCGGTGCACGCAAGCCCCTGCGGCATCGTCCGCCACCCCGCGACCAGGTCCTTCGCACCACGCAGTTGATCGTGGAGATGGCTGTAGAAGAAGAGACCGTTCCTGCCGGCGACGTTCAGGTTTCGGATTCGATCGAGCGCGTCGAGGACGACGCGCACGTTCTTGGCGTAATCGAGAGTGTAGACCGGGTACGCGTTCGGCAGAAGGTGATGCCGCCATTCGATCACGTCGCCCTGCCCGAGAAGCCCGGCCTGCTCCAGCTCCGCGGCAACCCGCCGGGCCAGCGCCTCATCGGGCTCGCCGTGGATCGCATCGCCCGCGAAGCACGGCACCTCGGCCACGATGGCTGTCTCGTCCTCGGGGGCCATCGTCCGGCAACGATTCTTCGGTTCGTAGACCCTCGAGACGCAGAGGCCCGCGTCGGCAAGGTAGATCGAGGCGTTTCGGCTCACCCGCGCGCGCGCCAGGCGGAGGAAGACGAGACGCACGTGGCGGAACCTCAGCCCGCGCGCCGCCTCGAGCGCCTCGCCCGGCAGCGCATGTTCAAGGAACGCAGCGAGCCGCGTCAGCGGCAGCGTGGACACCACGCGGTCCGGCGGCTCGAAATCGGGACAGCCGCGAAACCGCAGACGGACGATGCGTTCTCCCGCGCAGTCCATGCCGGTGATCTCGTGTCCGGTCGCGAGGCTCGAGGACGGTACGCTTCGCGCCAGCGCCTCCGTCAGCCGGCCGTAGCCGCCGCGCGGATAGAGGAATCGCCCGTCAATGTGCGCGCTCTTTCGCGCGGGCAGAAGAAGCTCGACGAGCAGCGTGCGCAGCGTCATGCCGGAGAGCCGCCGCGTCGCGACGTCCACCGAGAGCTGCTCGGCCGGAAGACCCCACACCTTCTCGGAGTAACCGAGGAGGAAACGCCGCGCGAGCGTCCGGCCGAAGCTCTCACAGGCGAACTCGGCGAAGTTGGCCGGAATGCGCCGGGCACGCCGCGAGCGCATCAGATCGAGCCCGATCCGGCCGATCTCGCCCGGCGCGCAGGAGCGTGCCAGGCCGACCGGGGTCGGCGGGAACGCCACGAGCCGTCCCGAGAGGAGGATCCGGCTCGGCGCATCCACCGGAACGAGGTCGCCCCCGAGCACCTCCCGGACGTCCGCGGTGATCTCGGAATCGCGGTCGTGGAAGCGGTGCGCTCCGGTGTCATAGCGGTGGGGGCCGCACTGCTCGGTGCGGCAGAGTCCGCCGAGTTCGGTCTGTCTCTCGAACAGCACGAGCGGCAGCCCCGCGCGATGCGCGTAGTGAGCGACGGCCAGACCCGCGGGCCCGCCTCCGAGGATCGTGAGGTGCATCATGCGCGGCCTTCGAAAGCGACCTCGGAGACGGCCGTCATGAACTTGCCCGTCGGGGTTCTGGCGATCCGATCCACGCGCTCGAACTCCACGAGGATCCCGGTCCCCAGAACCTCGGTGATGTCGCGGCGAATCCGGTCAGATTCGGCATCGCCGAGCGGCTTCTCTGCGACGTAACGAAGCGCACAGCGTTCCATCGAGCTCTGCACGAGCTGGAACTGCTTGAAACCCTGGCGGTGCTTGATTCGCACGATGATCTCATACGGTGTGACAAGCCTGCCGCTTCGGAGTCTGAACAGCGCCACGCTTCGCCCCGCGATGCGTCCGAGCAATGGCAGCGTGCGGCCGCACGGACAGACGCCGGCAGAGAACTCGGCCCAGTCTCCGATCTCGTAGCGGACGAGCGGCATGAGGTGATTCTCCAGCGTCGTCACGAGCACGCGCCCGAGTCGCCCGGGCGGAAGCGAAATACCGTCCTCGTCCACGATCTCCAGGAGCACGTGTTCCGCGTTTACGTGATAGCACCCCTGGGGACATTGCCACGCCAGAAACGCTTCCGTCGAGCCATAATTGTCCGCGATCTCGACGCCGAGACTCTCTCTCACGCGTCGCCTGAGAGCTTCCTCGACCACCTCGCCCCCGCACAATACGAGGTGGAGGGAGCGCAGCCGCCCGCCTTCCTCCAAGCGGTGCAAGAGCGCATCGAGATTCGACGGCAGCGTGTAGAGAAACACAGGATCGAGTCGGCGCAGCCACGCCGCTTGCTCGTCGAAGTGGGTGAAGGTGGAGAGGAAGCGCGAGCCGCCGAAGAGGCGGCTACGAACGAGCCTGCCGTCCGGCGTTCCTTCGGGGATGTAGATGATCCACGCCGTTCGCGTCCACGGCGTCCATCCGCAAGTGAGCAGGTAGCGGGCCCGTGCCGCAAAGCGGCCGCGCTGATGCGAACGATCGAAGAGAAACTCGGCCGGCATGCCGGTCGAGCCCGATGAGCGGTCGGACTCCACCGGGCCGGAGTGGACGCGACGCACGGAGCTCAACAGATCCGCCACGGCGGCGCGCCGGATAACCGGCAGCGCCTGGAACTCATCGAGGCGCGGGTCCCGCCGCCACAGATCCGCGTAGAACGGGATTCGCGCCGCCGACCGGAGGGTCCGCGCGAGCCGCTCGCGCTGGAGCGATGACAGGCGCTCGGCGGGCCAGCGTTGCGACCGCATCAGGCGCATCAGGTCCGGGCCGGCATCGAGGACGCCGGTCGCTCTCATGGCCGCCAGGAACAAGGCGCCAGGACTGTTCCGCTCTCCGCCAACGTGACGACGGGCGCCGGTTCGAAAGACCACTGTGACTGGGCGGAGAGGTTGTACGCCCCGACGTCGAGCACGGCGAGCACATCCCCTTCCGACAGCGCGGGGAACCGGCGATCGCGGCAGTACACATCGAAGTTCGCGCAAAGCGGTCCCACGACGGTGTACGGCCGCAAGCCTGCTCGGGGCCGAAGCGGCACCATCTCGTGGTAGCCGCGCCCGACAAAGATCGCATTCTGGACCCGGCTCGCGTCCACGATCGCGAAGCGGACGCCGCGCTCCACCTTGATCCTCACGACGCGAGTGATGAGATGAAAGGCGTCGGAGACCAGAAGCCGGCCGGGCTCGAGCAGGCAACGAACGGAATCCGCGCCAATCGTGGCTGCGAACACCTCGCAGATGTCGGCAAACGTGGCGATGGCGCTCGGAGCCGGAACGGCGGACGCCCCCGCGGCGCGATTCGAGGGACCTTCCGAGTAGCGAACCTCGGAGGAAACGGCGTATCCGCCGCCGAAGTCGAGCGCCGAAACCGCGATGCCGCGCCGGGCCAGCGCGCCGCGCACTCCCAGGAGCGTCTCGGCGAGAAGGCGGAACGGCTTCGTCGTCGTAATCCCGGTTCCGATGTGAGCCGAGAGGGACTGCAACTCGACATGGCGCGCACCGCACAGGACTTCCACGGCGCGCCGGAAACCGCGGCCCGAGGGATCCAATCCGAAGGCGGCAGTCTGCTTCCCCATCCGGAGGCTTGCGGGCGCTCGGCGTTCAAAGATCCCGGGGTTCACGCGGATGCCGGCCCGCACGGGCTGGCGGGAAGCGCGTGAGAGGCGGGCGAGGTCTTCCGCTTCGCTCGCCGACTCGACATGGATAAGCGCGCCGCGCCTGATCGCCCGGGCGAGATCGTCACGCGTCTTGCCGGGACCATTGAACACGGTTTGCGAACCCGGAACGCGCGCCCGCCGCGCGGCGCCGAGTTCGGCGGGGGAGATGACCTCCGCGCCGAGCCCTTCCTCGCGAGCCATCTCGAGAACGCGGGGATACGGATTGGTCTTCACCGAGCAGAGGAGCTCGCAGTCGGCCAGCGACGCCTGCGCCGTCTGCAACGCGGCGCGCAGGTTGCGCCTCAGCCTGCCTTCGTCAAAGAGGTAGAACGGCGTTCCGAGGCGGTTTGCGAGACGATTGAGATTGAGCCCTCCGGCGTGGATCTCGCCCCTCCTCATGGACAGCCCCCAGTGCTCGAGCGGCAGGCGGACGGGCGGTGTGGAGCGGAGCCGCGCGGTGCTCATGACGCTCCCCGCCTCGCCGGAGCGCGAGGCCCGGCTTGTTCGACCGCCGGCCGGCTGGTACCGTTACCCGCCGGCCGACGCCGGTGGGCGTTGGGGTACGGGAGCGAGAGCATGAGAGACGAGCATTTCAAGAGAGCGGGCGCATCACGCCAGGATCTCTGGTTCGCCGCCGCGATGACGGCTCTCTTTCTTGCACTGGGCTCGGCCGGCGTCATGCGCCACGAGATGTGGCGGGACGAGGTCCAGGCATGGTTGATCGCGCGCGCCAGCCACTCGCCCGCGGACCTGCTCAGGAACGCGGCGCTCGAAACCCATCCGGCGCTCTGGCACATCGCGCTTTGGCTGCTCACGCAGGTCACGCAAAGCCTCCGCGCCTTCCAGTTCTTCCACCTCGGATTGGCCGCACTCGGAGTCTTCCTCGTCGGGCGCTTCGCGCCGTTTCCGAGGTGGGAGAAGCTCCTGCTCGCGATCGGCTACTTCTCGCTCTACGAGTACGGTCTCGTGGCGAGAAATTACGTCATGGGCGTGGTGCTCGTCTATGCGTTCTGCGCGGCCTTTCCCCGGCGCCGGCCCTGGATCCTCGCGGGCATCCTCTTCCTGCTCACCCAGACGAGCCTCCACGGACTGATCCTCGCCTGCGGGCTCGCGCTCTTTCTGGCGACGTCTCCGGCCGCATCACGCGCCGAAACCGGAACCGATCCTCCGAAGAAGCCCGGCGTCCGGCCCGCCCTGATTCTCACGGCGGCCGGCGTCCTGCTCACCGGGCTGAAGCTCAGCGGCGCGTACGCGGCGAACCGGTACCGGCCGGGACCCCCTGATCTCACGCGGCTTCTCGAAGTACTGCAGGGGATCGCACGAAGCTACCTGCCCATTCCCGACCCGGCCTCGAGGCCCGTGTGGGGCAGCAACGTCGTCCCGTCTCTCTTCGCGCAAGCCGGCCTCGGAGTGGATGGAGCGCGCTGGGCGACCGCCGGTCTCTCATGCCTGCTCGCAGCATCCGCCGTGATGACGCTCGCGAGGCGGCCGCGGGTGCTGCTCTTCTTCATCGCCACGACGGGGGCCCTGCTCGTCTTCGGCTTCGCCGTGTATCAGGGCGCGATACGCCATCACGGGCACCTGTTCATCGCTCTCATCGCGTCGCTCTGGCTGGCGCGGTTGCCGGAGGAGGCGGAGCCGGCTGAACGGGCATCGTCCGAATGCGCCCGGAGCGGACCGCCGGCGCGCCT
>JAGVPR010000115.1 GCA_020052115.1 Candidatus Eiseniibacteriota bacterium | reverse complement strand
TGCTCGGATGGCTCAGGAGAAACGGCGGCGGCTTCGGGAAGCCCGTCTTCGGCGCCCGCGAGGCGCCGGGCGGCTCCGGCGTAGAGCGATTCGACCTCGCGAACGGCCTCGTGCTCCTCGTCCAGGAGAACCACAGCGTGCCGATCGTCGCGCTCGGCGCATTCGCCCGCGCCGGAACGCGCAACGAGACCTCCGAGACGAACGGCATCGCGCCGCTGACCCAGCGCGTCATGCTCAAGGGAACGCGCGCTCGCAGCGCGGAGACGATCGCGGAGGAGATGGAATCGCTCGGCGGCACGCTTGCGCCGGTCACCGGTGCGGACAACTCCGGATGCGTCATGACGATCCTCTCCGGGGAGTTCGCCAGAGGTTTCGACATCCTGGCCGACGTCCTCAAGAACCCGGCTTTCCTCGAAACCGAGGCGGGACGGGAGCGCGAGATCATGAAGTCGGAGATCGAGGCGCAGAAGGACAACACCGTGATCGTCGCGCTCGAGGCGTTCCGCAAGCTGATCTACGGCGCCCATCCGTACGGGATGCCGCTCCTCGGCGCGCCCGAGAATCTCGACCGCCTGGGGTGCGCGGATCTCGCCCGCTGGCATGAGCGGTATTACGTCCCCAACAACCTCGTCCTCTGCGTCTCCGGAGACGTGGGCGGCTCCGAGGTGCGAGACCTGGTCGAACGAGCGTTCGGGCGGCTCGAGCGCCGGCCGGTTCCGCCGGCCGCGACGCATGCGATCCCCGCGGCCGAGGCGCGCCTCAAGGTGGCGGAGAAAGACGTCAGCCAGGACGTTCTCATCATCGGCGGAACGGCGCCGCGCGCGGCGGATCCCGATGCGGTCGTGATGGACGTGATCTCCGCCGCCCTCGACGGCTCGGGCAACCGCCTCTTCACGGAGCTTCGCGACAAGCGGAGCCTCTGCTACTACACCGGTCTGTTCTATCACGGAAACGTCGAGGCCGGCGCGTTCGGCGGCTACATCGGGACCAGCCCGCAGAAGGAGGCCGGGGCCCGCGCGGCGCTGGTCGAGGAAATGCGGAAGGTTGCGAAAGACGGGCTCACGGCCGAAGAGATCCAGAGGGCCGAGAATACCCTAGTCGGGAATTTCGCGATCGAAATGCAGTCGAACGCGGCCCGAATGAACCGTATCGCGAGCGATTTTCTGAGCGGCCGCGGATTCGACACCTCGGCCCGCTATGCGGACGAAGTGCGCGCGGTGTCCGCGGAGCGGATCTCTTCCGTGCTGCGCCGCACGTTCGACCTGGATCGGGCGACCGTCGTTGTCGTGCGGCCGCCGCAGCCGTGAGACGGGCGAGGGACCTCGTCCCCCGCACCGGCGAGAGGACCGCGTGAACCGTTTGCTCTCCCTTCTCGAGAAGGGCGCCGTCGTCGCCGACGGCGGCATGGGTTCGTTGATCTACCAGGCCCTGCCGTCGGCGCCCAGCTTCGAGGCGGTCAACCTGACGCACCCGGACGTCGTGCTCGGAATCCACCTCAAGTACCTGCGCGCCGGAGCCCAGTTGATCGAGACGAACACCTTCGGCGCAAACCGCGTGAAGCTCGCTCTCCACGGCCTCGAGGATCGCGTCCGCGACATCAACTCGATCGGCGTCAAGCTGGCCCGCGAGGCGCGCGACATCGCGGGACAGGAAGCGCTCATCGGCGGCTCGATCGGGCCGATCGGAAGGCTCCTCGATCTCTCGGATCCCCAGGAAGTCCGCATCGCCACGGCGGCGTTCGAGGAGCAGATCGCATCGCTCGAGGAACGCGGCGTGGACCTGTTCGTGCTCGAGACCTTCCCGAGCCTCGACGAGCTGGTGCTCGCAGCCGAAACGCTGCGGCGCATGACGTCGCTGCCGTTCGTAACGATGCTCACCTTCACCGAGTCGGGCCGCACGCTCACCGGCGCCACGCCGCGCGACGCGCTCGACCGGCTCCTGCCCCTGAAGCCGGCGGCGCTCGGCACGAACTGCAGCCTGGGGCCGCAGGAGATCCTCGCGATATTGCAGAAGATCCGCTTCACCGAGGGGGTGTATCTCGCGGTGATGCCGAACGTCGGGCTGCCGCAGCGCGTGGGCGATCGCGTGATCTACCCGGCATCCTCCACCGAGTACTTCGCGGCCTTCGCGCGCGAGGCGCTCAGGCTGGGCGCGCGCTTGATCGGCGGCTGCTGCGGGACCACGCCGCGGCACATCCAGGCGATCGCGCAGGAGGTGCACTCGGACGCGCCGCAGGTGGAATCCCCGTTCTCGGTGATCGAGCTGGTCGAGGAGGAGACCGCGCCTGTCGAGGCCGCGAACGATGTTTCGCGGCTTGCGCGCAAGCTGCAGGCTCGCGAGTTCGTCCTGAGCCTTCAGGTGGATCCGCCGAAAGGGATCGTGACCGATCGCATCGTCGAGGCCGCGCGGCGCGCGAGGAATCGCGAGGACGTGGACACCATTGACATCAACTCGGGATCTCTCGGCCGGCCGCAGCTCGACTCCCTCTGGATGGCGCAGCGGATCGAGCGCGAGACGGGAATGGAGACGATTCCGCATCTCACGACGCGCGACGCGAGCGTGCTCGGACTGCAAGGGCTTCTTCTCGGCGCCTACTCGATCGGCGGGATCCGGAACGTGCTCGCCATCACCGGCGACCCCCCGCGGGTCGGCGACTACCCCGAGGCGCGGGGCGTCTACGAGATTGACTCGATCGGTTTGGTGCGCCTGCTCGCGCAACTGAACGCCGGGCGGGACTGGGCCGGGCAGGTCACCGGAGCGCCCACGCGCTTCACGATCGGGGTGGCGTTGAACCCCACGTCGGACGACCTCGATCACGAGATGGCGCGCTTCGAAGAGAAGCTCGCCCACGGCGCCCAGTTCGCGATGACCCAGACACTCTTCGATCCCGAGATCTTGGCCCGCTTCCTCTCGCGGCTCGGACCGCCGCCGGTGCCGCTCATCGTCGGCGTGTGGCCGCTCTCGAGTTTCCGCCAGGCGCAGAGGCTCCACCATGAAGTGGCGGGCATCGTCGTGCCTGAACCGATCCGGCGCGCGCTCGAGAGCGCCGGCGGCGACGCGAAGCGCGAAGGCTACCGCATCGCGCGCGACATGTATCAGGCCGCCCGCGAAACCGCGGCCGGCGCCTACATCGTGCTCCCCTTCAAGCGCGTGGAGGAAGTGGACGAAGTGCTCGGCCGGATCGTGGATTGAGCCGGCCTCACCTCGCCCCGGCGCCGGAGGGCGTCGCGCCGCTCCCGTGCGCGCTCCGGCCGGTCCCCGGCCCATGCTAGAATTCACTCTGTCATTCCCCCCGGGCGTCCTTCCGGACGATGCCCGGAGACGGATCGAAGTGGACATAAAGGAGGCTCGGATGGCATCTCCTCGACAGGGACTCGGCGCGGCCCGTCTCACGATCTTCGCGGTTTCTCTGCTGTCGCTCGTCCTGTCGGCGCCCGGCTGCGGGCGCAAGAAGGGCGATGCGAACGACCCGATCGTGGCCCGCGTCGCCGAGACGGTCATCCGGAAGTCGGATTTCGTCTCGGCGGTGGCGAGGGCCCCGCGGGACACCTGGGCGCCGCTCGATTCGCTAGACCACGCGGGCCGCATGGAGTTCTTGAACACGATGCTCTCCAAGCGGCTCCTCGAGATGGAAGCCCTGCGCCGCTACCCCACGCTGCCGCCGGAGACGGAGTACATCCTCCGGAAGGCCGAGCGGGACATCGTCATGGCGATGCTCGCCAACGACTTCGCGCCGGCGAAGCGGCTGTCGGGCGGCGACATCGAGGAGTGCCGGAAGGCGCTGGCGTTCGGCTACTCGGCCCATACCCTCCTGGTCGACACCGAGGCACGGGGGCGGGAAGTGGCCGCGGGACAGTGGACCGATGAATCGTTCAACGAGCTCGTCCGCAGCGAAACGCTCGAGATGAAGGTCGAGGAGACGCTCGGGAAGAACTTCCTCCGACAGATCCGGGCTCCGCAGTTCGTTCCCGAAGCGCTGCCGCAGCTCGAGGGCGCGAAGGCGGGGACGATCCTCGGGCCGTACCGGAAGCGCCCGGGCTGGGTTCTTTACCGGATCTCGGAGGTTCTCGTGCCCCCCGATTCGGCGACGGCCGACACGGCCGGCCTTGCTGATGCCTGCCGGAACATGCGACGGGCGATCGCGCTCAGAGAAGCTACGGACCGCCTGATTGACAACGAGAAGATCGAGTACAACGAAGAGAACCTGGCGTGGACGCAGAAACTCTACGCCGACACGCTCCTCGCCGCGCACGCCGCGCTGGGCCGGGAGCTTCTCGGTCGCAAGGACGCGCTCCTGCCGGCAGTAGGCGAGACCGATCGCGCCCGCGAGCTGGTTCGCATCTCCGGCCAGCCGTTCACCGTCGGGCAATTCCTCGACGAGATGGCGCAGCGCCCCATCACGGATTTCCCGAGCATCCTGCACCGCGGATCCATCCGGCTTCTCGTCGAGCAGATGGTGACAGACCAGGCGCTGTGGCGCGAGGCCGAGAAGCGCGGCTATCCGAAGCGGACGGAGGTCACGGAGACCCTGGCCGGCAGGCGGGTCGAGGTGACGCTCAACTACCTGCTCGACGAGTATCTCTACGAAGAGGCCGGGAAGCGCGTGACCGAGGACGCCCTGCTGCAGTACGTCAAGGACCACCAGGGCGATTTCATGACCCGCGGCAAGATCAACCTCGAAGTGATCTACCTCGACGATTACTCCCTCGGCGTGAAGCTGACCACAAGGCTCAAGCGCGGAGAGAGCTTCAAGGCTGTGGCTGCCGACGCCAAGCGGGGCGATCCCTCGGCGGAGATCGTGGCGAGCACGGGCCTCTTCGACGGTTCGGACGATCTCGAACTCTACAATTTCGGCCGCGAAATCGAGGTCGGCGGGGCCACTGGGCCCATTCGGAAGCAGAACGGACGCTATGTGGTCCACCGGGTGCTCGACCACGGGCCGCCCGAGCCGAAGGAGCTCGACGAGGTGCGACGCGACGTGCTCACGGCGGTGACCTTCCTGGAGCGGGAGAAGATGCTCGAGGAGCTGATCTCTCAGCTCCGGAATGCCCAGCCGATAGAGATCTACGAGGACAAGCTCTAGAAGCGGCGCGTTTCCGTGCGGGTCAGTCGGCCTGCAGGATCAAGCTCTTGAGGTAGTGGGTCTCGGGCATCGTGAGCAGCACCGGATGGTCGCGGCTCTGCATGCGCTTCTCGACGATCCGCACGGAACGGCGCACGTCGCCCGCGGCCTCCGAGACGAGCGCGAGCAGTTGCGCCTCGGAGACGTGGTACGAGCACGATGACGTGATGAGCGTGCCGCCCGGCGCGAGAATCTTCAGCGCTCGGAGATTGATCTCCTTGTAGCCGCGGAGCGCGCCCTCCAGATCCTGCCGGCTCCTTGCGAAGGCGGGGGGATCGAGCACGACCGTATCGAACCGCTCCCCGCTCACGTCCATGCTCCGCAGGAAATCGAAGGCGTTCGCCTCGACGAAGGAGATGTTCGAGAACCCGTTCAGGATCGCGTTCCGCTCCGCGCGCCCGATGGCGTCGCTCGAGATTTCGACGACCGTCACATCGTCCGCGCGGGGCGCCATGTGCAGCGCGAACGAGCCGTGGTATGAGAACGCATCGAGGCAGCGCCCGCGGGCATAGCGGCCGGCCGCCGCGCGGTTCTCGCGCTGATCGAGAAACGCGCCGGTCTTCTGTCCGCGCATCGGATCCGCCAGGTAGCGAATGCCGTGCTCCTCCAGCTCCAGTTCGCCGGGGTCCTCTCCGTGCGCGAGCCGCGTTCCGCGCGGCAGACCCTCGAGAACGCGCACCTGGAGGTCGTTTCGCACGACGATGCCGCGCGGCGAAAGCTCCTCGACGAGAAGCGACAGGATATCGTCGAACAGCCTCTCCATGCCCGCGGACAAGGACTGCACGACCAGGAAGTCGCCGTAGCGATCCACGATCAAACCCGGACAGCCGTCCGCTTCTCCGGCAACGAGCCGCATGGCGGTGGAGTGCTCGACGACTTTCTTGCGGTACGCGATGGCGGCGCGCAGCCGGGCGCGCCAGAACTCCCGATCCACCGGCACGTCTTCGAAGGTGACGAAGCGCAGAGAGATCCGCGAGGTCAGGCTGTAGAAAGCACGCCCCAGGAATCTCTCCCGCCCGTCCTCCACGCGCACCAGGCGGCTGTGGAATTCGTCGAGCGGCGGCGCGAGATCCCCGCGGTAGATCCACGGGTGGCCTGTTTGGTACCAGCGGTAGCCCTTGGGCGTCAGGACGGCGCGCGGCTCCCCGTGCAGCTGTGAATCGAGCATGTCGTTGATTCTAAGGAGAAGCCGTCCTCCTTGCAAAGGGCGTTCCGCCTTGCTATCATTTATTGCCCGAGCCAGCACCGACTCCCAATCGAGGACGCCATGCTTCCGCGTGCCACCATCGCGCCCGGTGTAGTTCTTCTAGCGGGACTTCTCGCCGGCTCCGCCGCCGCCGTGCCGTTCGCGGCCCCGTCGGACGGACGGGCGGCCGCGGCGCGTATCGTCGGTCTCGGCGAAGCCGCGGCGAAGTCGGCGATCGCTGGATGCGTTCTCGAGGCCGCGCACAACACCCAGTATCCGCAGCAAGGGTACGTCTACTTCTTCAACTGCGAAGGGGACGAAGTCGCCCGCCGCGTGGAATTCACCGACTGCATCACGGGATCGTTTTGCCGGACGTGGTACCCGAGGACGGCGACGCTGTCGTTCTGGATCAGCGCGTCCCAGTGCAACGGCACCTACCCTTACACGACATCGTCCTTCGACGCGCAGGTCGCCATCTACCCGGTTGACCCGCAGAACCCGCATCCCGAGACCCCCCGGCCGGCCGACGAGCCGTTCACGGTGAGCCCCATCGTGACGATCCCGCCGCTGACGCGGACGAGCGCGGCGGGCTCGGACGCCCTCGTGAGCGTGGATCTCCCGCTCTACTGCGACTGCCTGCGCGCCGGTCCGGTCTTCCTCGTCTTCCGTTGGATCGGCATCGAGCCGGCCGACGACGCGTGCGGGGATGCCGGATGTGTGGGGCGCCTGCCGGGGCTGGTCTCCACGGGCCTGTGCGAGACACCCGGGTGCACGGGACCGAACGACCCGGCGGACACGCATACTCCCAGCGCCACTTACTTCCGGAATGTGCCCCAGGGGGTCACGGAATGGATCGAGGCCGGCGACCTGGGCATCCGGAGCGACATCAAGATGTCCATGGATCTGGTCTGCTGCGACGCCATCAACGTGAAGCGTTCGACCTGGGGCCGGATCAAGAGTCTTCAGAGCCGCTGACCGGTCCGCGTTGACCCCGCTTTCCGCCTCTGCCACCATCGCCTCATGTCCACCCGGCTCGACAGACCCGCCGTCGTCGTCGTCATGGCGATGACCGCCGACGGGAAGATCTCGTCGTCACAGCGCGAATCGGTGCGGCTCGCGGGTCCACGCGATCGCGACCTGCTCGACCGGCTGCGCGCCGAGTCCGACGCCGTGCTGCATGGCGCGGGGACCATCCGCGCCGACGATCCGCCGATGCGGATCCGATCGCAGGAGCGGATCCGCGAGAGGGAGCGCGCGGGACGGCCGCCCCACCCGCTGCAGATCGTCGTGAGCCGGACGCTGGATCTCCCCTTCGACGGGCGGTTCTTCAATGAGGCGGGCATCGAACGGATCGTGCTCGCGCCCTCATCTGCGCCGGAGGAGCGCGCGCAAGAGGCGCGGAGCCGCGCCGAAATCGTCCGTCTCGGCGTGGATCGGATCTCGGCCGCGGACCTCCTCGGCTTCTCTTGGGGTCGCGGCGTGCGACGGCTCCTCTGCGAGGGCGGCGGCGAGCTGAACTTCGATCTCTTCGCGGCCGGCGCGGTGGACGAGGTCTACGTGACCGTCGCGCCGTGGATCCTCGGCGGCCGCCGGGCCCCGACGCCTGTGGACGGCGACGGGCTCGTCTGGAACGATCGGGTCGCGCTCGAACTCCTCACCGTCGAGCGAGAGAACGGCGAGATCTACCTGCACTACAGGGTGTCCGGCCGGGCGCTCTAGGATTCTGGGCTTCAACACGCTGCCGCGCGGTGGAGGGGGCTGATGCGGGTCGTCCTGGCCGGCTACAACGTGGACGTCTCCACGCTCGACGAACTCCGCGCGTTCATCGAGCGATTCGTGCAGGCGGCGGCGAGCAAGACCTCGGGCCGCGACACGGCGTCGCTTCTGGATGAAGCGAGGACCCTCCTCGCCCGCGACAACCTCACGCCGGAGACGCTTTCTGCGGCCTACGCGCGCGTCAGTCGCGATCCCCGGCCCGTGGATGAGCTGCGCGCCGCGGCGCGAGCGGAGATCGAGCGGGCCCGGCGCTCCAATCAGAGCATCATCTTCGGGCTCGGACATTCCTCCGTCGCCGAGCACGCCGTCTTCAACCTGGATCTGATCGGGATCTCGCGCCTGGCCGTCGAAGATGTCGAACGGAGCCGTCTCGTCTCATACACCGAGAAGTCGCAACGCTACGTGCGCCTCGATGACGACTTCGTCCGCCCCGCCGAGATCGAGGCCTCGCCGCATGCAGGGGCGTTCGCGGAGCGGATCCGCGCTCAGGCCGCGCTCTATCACCGGCTGCTGGAGCGTCTGCTGCCGCCCCCCTCCCCCGCGGGAAGCGCTGAGGACGCGGAGCGCCGCCGCGCGCTCGAAGGACGGGCGAAGGAGGACGCGCGCTACATCACCTCGATGTCCACGGCCGCGCAGCTCGGGATGACGTCGAACGCGCGAAACCTCGAGCGGATGATCCTCCGCCTGGCGGCGAACCCTCTCGAGGAGGCGCGCTCCCTCTCGATGGCGCTTCACGCCGCGATCCACGGGATCGCGCCGTCCCTCGTGAAGTACACGGAGCCCGGCGGCTTCGAGCGCCTTTCGCGGGCCGATCTGGCTTCCGCGGCCCGAGCGGCATTCGGGCCATCGCAGGAGTCCGCGCACCCCGCCGGGCCGGCGGTTCTCGT
>JAGVPR010000107.1 GCA_020052115.1 Candidatus Eiseniibacteriota bacterium | reverse complement strand
CGACCATGAGCCGCGCGATCTCGGTCGCGGTCGTCTTCGCGACATCGAGCCGCGCGACCGAGCGCCCCGCACGCATCACTGTGACCGAGTCCGCGACATCCATGATCTCCGAGAGCTTGTGCGTGATGAGGAGAACGGTCTTGCCGTCCTTCGCCAGCGCGCGGAGGATTCCGAAGAGGGAGCGGATCTCGGGCGGCGTCAAGACGGCCGTCGGCTCATCCAGGATGAGAAAGGAAGCGTTTCGATAGAGGAGCTTGAGGATCTCGACCCTCTGCTGAAGCCCGACCGAGAGTCCCGCGACGCGCGCGTCGGGATCGAGTTCGAGACCGAAGCGGCGCGAGACCTCCGACACCTCCCGCCTCGCCGCGTCGCGGTCGAGAAGCGGGCCGCGTCTCGGCTCCGACCCCAGCACGACGTTCTCGGCCACGGTCAGAGGCGGCACGAGCATGAAGTGCTGGTGGACCATGCCGATCCCGCACGCAATGGCGTCCCGCGGGCGAGCGATGCGCGCGGGACGGCCGTCGAGGAGGATCCGGCCCGAGTCGGCTCTGTAGAGACCGTAGAGGATCCGGACGAGGGTTGATTTCCCGGCGCCGTTCTCGCCGACGAGCGCATGGATCTCGCCCCGCTCGACGCACAGCCGGACGTCGTCGTTGGCCACCGTGCGCGGGAAGCGCTTGGTGATGCCGATCATCTCGACGGCCGGCGTCATGGGCGATCCCGACGACAAGCCGGCCCCGGCCTCATCGCAATCCGCGCCCGGACTCCGCCGTCGGATGCCACGGCGCGGCGCCGGGCGGCCTAGCGGGCATGCGCTGCCTTGAGTCGGCCCCAGCTCATCGGCTGCACCGGAACCACGCAGGAGATCAGCGACACGGAGCCGCTGAGCACCGGTGACAGCGTGACGCACCCGGAGAACTGACTCTCCAGGCAATCGTAGATCTCGAGCCCGATCGCGGTCGGATCCGTGCTTCCCCACCAGTTGTACCCGACGTCCACAGATTCCGATCTGCCGTTGTGCACGTCGTACCCGGCATTGCTGTGGACATTGCAAAATTGCATGTCGAGAGCCGACACCGTGCTCCAGGACGCGAACGCGATGCCGCCGGCCAGAACGCCGGTGTTCGAAGTGATCGAGGAGCAGCGAAGCTTCGTGGCGCCGCCGTCAATCGTCAGGCCCCCGGCGTAACCGTTGGCGGTCGCCGTGTTCCGGACGATCTCCGATCCGCTGATCACGCCGTCCGCGGCGACGATCCCGCCGGTGGCGCCCACGTTGTCCTGAACGCGCGCCCGGGACAGGACGAAGGGAGACAGACAGTACAGCCCGCCGCCGAAAGCGGAGGTGTTCTGTTCGATCACGCAGTCCAGGAGCCGGGTCGTGTCGGCTTCGACCGAGACGAAGACCGCGCCGAGATCGCCGTTGCAGGACCGGACGGTGCAACCGACCAGGCCCGCGGCGGCCCGGAGGTTTACCGCGGTTTGCGCGTATTCGACGACGCAATGACGGAGCAGCGATCCCGAGACGTACGTTTCACCGGCGAAGACCGCGGGCACCGCACTCGGAAGAAACGAGATCCCAACCCAGTCGCCGGGCGATGGAGACCCTTGCCTCGACGTGAAGGAGATGGGGTTTCCTTGTTCCCCATCGGCCACGAGCGTCCCCCCGCCGAGGGATCCGGTCCCAACGCTCAGCTTCGTTCCCGGAGAGAAACGAATCTGAACGCCCGGCTCGATCGTCAGGGTCGCGTCGTTGCGCACGATGACGTCCCCCACGACCTCGTAGGGACTCGAGGCGACGTTCCATGAGACGTCGGCTTCGATGGCGCCGGAGACTTCCGTCTGTGCGACGGAGAGTCCGGGCCACGAAGCCAGAATGATGAGAAGGGCAGGCCACTGCACGCGGTCGGGGGCTCTCATGTTCGCACCTCACGCTCGGATGGCGATCTAGGACGCCCTGCGGCCGTTACCCCGGTCCCGGCTAGGATCCCTTCACCGACGGGACCTGAATCTCGCCGCGGATGATCTGCTGGCGGATCTCCTCGACCTTTGCGTGCACGTCGTCGGGGATCAGCGCCTTGTTGTGCTCATCGTACACGTAGTGGATGCCGCCTTCCTTCAGGCCGAACTCGCGCACGCCACCCTGGAACGTGCCGTCCCGGACGGCCTTGATGGTCTCGAATACGGCCACATCCACATCCTTCACCATGCTCGTCAGGATGAAACCGGGCGCCTCGCCGTACTGGTCCGAGTCCACGCCCACGGCGAGCTTCTTCGTCTGCCGCGCCGCCTCGAAGACGCCGAGGCCTGTCGAGCCGGAGGCGTGGTAGATGATGTCGGCCCCGTCACCGTACTGGGCGAGAGCCAGCTCCTTCCCTTTCGTCGGGTTCCTGAACGCGCTCCCCTCCACGCCCGCATAGGCGATGAGCACCTTCGCCTCCGAGTTCACGTGCCGCACCCCGGCCGCGAAGCCCAGCTCGAACTTGTGAATGAGCGGAATGTCCATCCCGCCCACGAACCCCACGGCGTTCGTCTTCGTGAGGAGCCCGGCCAGAGCGCCGATCAAGAAGGAGCCCTCCTCCTCGCGGAACTTGAGCGCGACGAGGTTCGGCGGAATCTCGCGGCCCGCCGTCGCCGTGTAGTCCACACAGGCGAACTTCTTCTGGGGAAACTCCCCGGCGATCGCCGTGATGTCGTCGGTGAAGAGGAATCCGATCCCGAAGACGGCGCTGCACGGGCCGCTCGCAAAGACCCGGAGCGCGGACTCGCGGTCATCGCCTTCGCGGGGCTCGAAGAACTCGAAATCAATCCCCATCTCCTGCTTCGCCCGCTCGAGCCCCCGGTAGGCCGAATCGTTGAACGACTTGTCGCCGCGTCCGCCGACGTCGAACACGAGCCCGACATGGAGCGCGCCCTGCTGCGCCTGCGGCTTTCGCTGCCCGCAGCCCCAGGCCGCGAGCGCTGCGATCAGCAGGAGCGGGACCGCCGTCCGAATTCCCCTCATCGCTTCTCCCCTTCCGCCTCCGGCCCCGCCGGCGGCTCGAAGCACTCGCGGCAGCGCGCCTCGTAAATCTCCGACGCGCCCACGATCACCCGCTCTCCGCCCGGCACCTTGCGCTGCGTGCGGTTGGCGGGGGCGCCGCAGACCATACAGATCGCCAGCGTCTTCGTGATGTACTCGGCCACGGCCAGGAGCTGCGGAATCGGCTCGAAAGGCCGGCCGCGGAAATCCTGATCGAGCCCCGCGACGATGACGCGCTTGCCGGCGTCCGCGAGCCGCTCGCAGACCTCGACCAGCTCCGGCCCGAGGAACTGCGCCTCGTCTATTCCGAGCACGTCCGCCCCCTCCGCGATCGAGAGGATCTCGGACGCGCGCTCGACTTCGGTCGAGGGGATCCGCTGATCCGAGTGCGACACCAGATGGTCGCGCCCGAACCGGTCGTCCACCCGGGGCTTGACGATCGCCACCCTCTGTCGCGCGATCTGCGCGCGGCGCAGCCGCCGGATCAGCTCCTCGGTCTTGCCGCTGAACATGCTGCCGCAGATCACCTCGATCCACCCGCGGCCCACGTGGGGCGGCATCGGCTCGGTCATCGCCCCCCCTCGCCTCTAGCGCACCGTGTCCAGGACCGAGTGGATCTTGGTCTTCAGGAGATCAATCGCGACCACATTGAAGCCGCCCTCGGGAATGATGATATCCGCGTATCGCTTCGTCGGCTCGACGAACATGAGGTGCATCGGCCGGACGGTGTTCTCATACTGCGCAATGACCGAGTCCATCGAGCGCCCGCGCTCGTGCGTGTCGCGCCGCAAGCGGCGGATGAAGCGCACGTCGGGGTCCGTGTCCACGTATACCTTGATGTCCATCAACTCGCGCAGCCTGGGATCGTCCAGGATCAGGATTCCCTCGAGCACGATGATGCGATGGCCTCCGACCGTCACCGTCCCGGCGCCTCGCGTGTGCGCCGTGAAATCATACACCGGCTGCTGCACGGCCCTGCCGGCAAGGAGATCCTTGAGCTGAGCGATGAGAAGCTCGTGATCGAACGCGTCGGGATGGTCGAAGTTTCGCGTCGCCCTTTCCTGGGCCGGCAGATGCGAAAGATCAATGTAGTATGAATCCTGCTTGATGATGATGACGCGGTCGGCGCCGAGGTCGTCCTCGATCCTCTGCGCGATGGATGTCTTGCCGGAGGCCGAGCCTCCCGCGATGCCGATCAGGATGGCTCCGCTCCCGCGTTCGACGGGCCGGCGGCGCGGCGGGATCACTCCCGACTCCCTCACCTCTCCTCCCCCGCCCGCCGGCGGGGCGGCGCCGCCGGCCTCTCGATGTCCACCGAATCCACGACCCCGACAATCAGCGTGCGGATCGGACCCCGCGGCATCCCGAGCACCTGCGACGCGGAGTTCCCCTCGTCCACGACCAGAACCCTGTCGCCGGCGCCGGCACCCACGGTATCGAAGGCGAGGACGGTCTTCCCTGTTCCTTCGCCGTCGAGCTCGAGGCGCTCGACGACGAGAAGCTTCTTCTCCCCGAGCGCCCCGTGCTTGACCGTGCTCACGACGTCGCCTACGACGCGGCCGATGAACATGCTCTCCTCCGACGCGTGCGAGGCGTCGTCACGCGAGCCTCTCCATCTCCTTCAACTCAGCGGCCAGCTTCTCGAGCGCGCCGCGGTCGTTCACGAAATCAACGGTCTCCGTGTCAATGACCCGCACCGCGAAACGCCCCGGGCGTTCCATCCACCGCCCGTAAGCCCCCTCGAGCCGCGCAAGGTATTCCGCCGCGATCGTGCTTTCGCACTCGCGGCCGCGGGCGCGTATCCGCCCGACGAGCGTCTCCGGACGCGCCTTGAGATAGAGCACGAGATCGGGGGGCCGGAGCAGATCCACGATCTGGTCGAAGAGCGCCTTGTAGTTCTCGAAGTCCACGCGCGTCATGTCCCCCTGCTCGTGCAACACGCGCGCGAAGACCTCCGCGTCTTCGTAGATCGTCCGGTCCTGGATGAACGAACGCGTGCCGGCCGACATCCGCTTCTGCGCCTTGAACCGTTCGGAGAGGAAGTAGATTTGCAGATGAAACGCCCAGCGGCGCATGTCGGCGTAGAAGTCTTCGAGATACGGATTGTGGATGACGGGCTCGTAGTAGGCTTCCCAGCCCAGCATCTCCGCCAGGCCGGACGTGAGGTGCGATTTCCCCACGCCGATGTTCCCCGCGATCGCGAGGAAGAACGGGCGATCGGCCGCGGGCTTCATGCCTCTCGGCCCCCCGCCGCCGCTTCCTCGTCCGGGCCCATCACCGCGACGTGCGGCAGCTCCCGGTACTGCTCCGCGTAGTCGAGACCGTAGCCGACGACGAAGCGATCCGGAATGACGAAGCCCACGTACTCGACCTGCACGTCCACCTCGCGGCGTTCCTGCTTGTCGAGAAGAGCGACCACGCGAAGCGACCGCGGCCGGCGGGTGCCGAGATTCTGGCGGATATAGTGCAGCGTGAGGCCGGTGTCCACGATGTCCTCGACGAGAAGGACGTCACGACCCGTGATGTCGCAGTCGAGGTCCTTCAAGAGACGCACGACACCCGAGGACCGCTGCTCGTTCCCGTATGAAGAAATCGAGATGAAGTCGACCTCGTGAGGCACGTCGAGCCGGCGGACGAGATCCGCGAGAAAGAGCGTGGACCCCTTGAGGATCCCGACCAGCAGCGGGCTCTGCCCGCGATAGTCGCTCGAAATCTCCGCGGCGAGTTCTCCGATGCGCCGGTCGATCTCTTCACGCGTGATGAGGACTTCCACCCGCCCCCCGGGAGGACGAAGGCTCACGGAGCGGGCGCTCCGCGGCCAATGTTGACAGGTTCTGTAAACGTCTGGTAGCGTCCCAGAAACGCGATTCGACCGCGGCCTTCGCGGCGCCGCGTGGGATCCGAGGTCGGCGCCGCAACCGAGGCGAGCGCTGGCTCAACGAGCGAAACTGCCACAGCGACGCGGAACTGTCAAGGCGATTCACCCCGCCGCGCCCGGAGTTTCGAGCCCCAGACGCTGTCCAGAGCCCAGGCGGACGTGTATCCAGGTTCGCACCGCCGAGGGAGGCGACGAGGACGTTCATGATACCGCCGCGCATCGAGGCCCCCGCGCAACCGACGACGTTGATCGGCGTCTCGCCCGCGCGCGTGGACGGGAAGGCGAAGGTCTCGGGGCGCGCCCGGTACATTGACGATCTCTCGTTCCCCGGCATGCTGCACGGACGCGTCGTCGAGAGCCCCGTCGCCCGCGGCCGGCTCGTCTCCCTGGACGTCTCCGCCGCCAGATCGG
>JAGVPR010000016.1 GCA_020052115.1 Candidatus Eiseniibacteriota bacterium | reverse complement strand
GGCCCGCGACCGGGTGCGCGGCGAGGCACCCCTGATCCCGCGGCCGCGGCGCCGGTGCCGCGGTACGAGGAGATGGAACGCGAGTACATCCGATCCGTGCTCCGGCTGACGGAAGGGAACAAGAAACAGGCGGCCGCGCTCATGGGCATTCCCAGAACGACGCTGAACGCGAGGATGAAGAAGCTCAGTCTCTCTGAGGATTGAGAACCGCCGTTCGCGATTGTGACGGTTGGCGAATCGAGGTGACCACATGCGGTCGCGACGAACGCTGCAGCTGCGACCTCTTCGCGAGCTCCCCTCCATCTGCTGTCTTCACGACAAGTTACGCGCTGCCACGTCTTGGCACGGAGGCTGCGATCGTGCTCAGGCAAGGCGAGGAGGTGATCCGATGTCCCGAAAGCGTGTGCTGGTGGCCGTGGCGATGGTCGCCTGGTTGGTTCCTGCCGGAGTCTTCGCTGTGAGCCCCAGTCAGCAGGTGCCCGTCGGTCCGCGGCCGATCGCGATGGGAGGCGCCTATACCTCGCTCGCCGACGATATCTCCGCGATCTACTGGAACCCGGCGGGGCTCTGCCGGATCGGTCACCAGGAGATCACCGGGACCTATGCGAACCTCTACGACTCCGACATCAAGGACAGCTACGCCGCGTTCGTCCTGCCGCTCGCGGAGCATCACGCCCTGGCCGTTGACTGGTATCACTCGGGATTCGACGACGGCGAACTCGGTTTCGGCGAGAATCGCTTCGATCTTTCCTACGGATTCCGTCTGCATCGGATGGCGTCCGTCGGTCTCAATCTCAAGTACCTGACTCGGAACACGTCGCTGGATGGATCAACGGTGCGCCAAGGTTCGGGGTCCGGGCTGGATCTCGGGATTCTGATCATGCCGCGCGCGGGGCTCCGCTTCGGCGTCATCGGCCAGGATCTCTTCGATACCAAGCTCGAGTACGACGAAGGCGGCACCGCGGTCGCGTTCCCACGAAACGTGCGCGTCGGCGCTTCATGCGAACCGCACCGGGCCGTCACGCTCGCGCTGGACGTGGACGATCGCTATCACCTGGGGACCGAAGTCCGGCCGCTCGACCTCCTCTCGCTGCGCGCGGGCTTGGAGAAAGATCGCGACGGCGGGGAGGACGAGCCGACATATGCCGTCGGCGCAGGCTTCGAGGTCGGCATCTTCCGTCTCGACTATGCGTACGCTATCCCGCCGGTGCTGAGCGCAACGCACCACATGGGGCTTTCGCTCGCCTTCAACTTCAATCCGTCTCAGATCCGCATCGAGAAGGTCGAGGTCGAGAACCTCCATGCGTCGCTCTACAAGAGGTACGCGACGACGCCGGTAGGAAAGGTCCGCCTGCGAAATCTGCAAGACAGGCCGCTCGAGACGAAGATCTCGACCTTCGTGCCGGGCTCGATGGATGCGCCCACGGAGCAACAGGTGATGCTCCGCCCGAAGGCGACGCTAGAGGTGCCGATTCAGGTGGTTCTCTCGGACGAGGTCATGAGCCGGGCGAACGACCGGCCCATTCAGGTTCAGGTCGCGGCGACGTACCAGAGCCAGCGCCTCTCGAGGACGGAGAAGAAGTCGGCCCGAACGGTCCTCTACGGTCCCGGAGCGGTTGACTGGAGTCGAGGAGTGGCGCAGGCGGCCGCGTTCGTGACGGCTAAGGACCCGGCTGTGGACGCGCTCGCTCGAGATGCGGTGCGGGCATCGCTTGCGAGCGAGGAGGCCTTCTTCGGGAACCGGAATCTGCGCTCGGCGGCCGCGATCTTCGATGCGCTCGGTGCGATGGGGATCACCTACGTCCCCGATCCCGAGAATCCGTATTCCTCGGTCTCGGAGACCGCGCGTGCTGTGGACACGGTTCACTACCCGCGCGAGACGCTCCAGGGTCGAACCGGTGACTGCGACGACACGACGGTCCTCTACGCGGCCCTCCTGGCGAACGTCGGAGTGGCGACGCAACTGGTGGATGTGCCGGGGCACGTGTTTCTTCTGGTGGACGCCGGGATCCACGAGCGCAACCGGATTGCGCTCGGACTCGATGAATCGTTCTACGTCGTCGCGGACGACGGGGTTTGGGTTCCGATCGAGACGACCGCCATTGCGAAGGGTTTCGCCGAGGCGTGGCGGTCCGGCGCCGAGCAGTATCGGAGCTGGGCGGCCCGCGACCGTCTCGAGCGCGTGGATGTGGAGACGGCTCAGGCTGAGTTCCCGCCAAGCGAACTTCCCGCGGCGCCTGGGCCGACCGTCTCCGCAGACGCGGGGGAGCTTCGCGCACGCCTGGCGAGCGATGGGCTGATCATCGGCGCATGGAGAGACGGCTACATGGCGGCCCGCTTCGGGGGCGTTCGCGAGGACTTGAGGGCTTCTGCGGAAGCGCTCAACGAGATCGCGCAGATCTACTACATCGCCGGCAGGTTCGACGAAGCGATTGCGAAGCTCGAAGAGATCCTACGGGGGAATTCCGGGTCCGCCACCGCCATCAACAACCTCGGGAACATCCATGCCGTGCGGGGCGAGATGGACCAGGCGGTCGCGCGCTACCGCGTCGCCGCCGAAGTGGATCCCACCGACGGCGGCCCCTGGCTGAACCTCGGTCTCGTGCATTACGTGAGCGGGGATTCACTCGGTGGGCGTGCGGAAATCGCGCGCGGGCTCGAGCGAAGCGGAGGGTTCGATCCGGCCTGCCGTCTGCTGGGTCTCGCGGCGCGCGTGGCGCCGGGACGCGCGGGTGAGACGAAGCTCACGGAGGAGGAGGTGCGGATGTTGCTGGCCGGCGTCGCGAGCGAGGTTCCGATGCCGGGCGTGGTAGACACGCTCCAGACGCAGGGAGGATCGCAAACGCCACCTGTTCCCCCGCAGGCGATGGCGACACGCGTGGCCGCGTCTCGCGCCGCGCTGCGGATGGAGATCCGCGACTACCTCTACTGGAAGAACGAGGAGGGCGGACGATGATCCGGCGGATCGATCGAGGCGTCGTTCTGGTCGCGGCTTTCGCCTCAGCGCTCATGAACCTCGCGACGGCCGTCGGCGCCGCGGACCTCGGCGCCGGCGACCCGGCCGGCCTCCGCGTGGAGCTGGGAATCACCTTCGCCCTCACCGGGCGCGCCAGCGGGGCCGATTCGCTGTTCGTCTCGGTACTCTCGCTCTTGCCGCGCGATCCACGAGCGCTCAACAACCTCGGGAATCTCCACCTCATGAGTGGCGACGCCGAAGTCGCCATCCGGTTCTACGACCGCGCGGCCGGGGGCGACCCCGCCGACGCAGGGATCGTTCTCAATCGGGCGGTGGCACGTCTACTGAACGGTGACGCCGAGGGCGCGCGAGCGGAGGCGCACGGCGCTCTGAAGAAATCCGGCGGGATGGAACAAGCGCGCTCCCTGCTCGGCATCCGAGGCGAGCGCATCCAGGAGAAGGAAGAGAAGGGCGCCGGGCAGGCGGCGCTTACCCCCGAGGAGATCACGGCGCTCCTGGACGCCGCGGAAAGCTCGATTCCCGCGGACACCATCGCTACTGCTCAGGCGGACTCCGCGGGCACTTCCGAGCCGGTGGGATCTTCGACGCGCCCGCCGACGTGGCGCTCAGCAGGTCCCAGAGCGGCCGACCGAGGCGGAATCGCGGCGATGCTCTACTGGAAGCGCTAGGAGGAGCCATGCGCGCTGGCGGAGCGCGGCGGCTGCAGATCCGACGGGGCGTGGTGATCTCACTCGCCTGTCTTCTCGCGCTTGTAGCTCTCGATCGGGTGGGGGCGCTGGAGGCACTCGACCTCAAGCTCGGCGACCTGCGAATGCGGGCGCGGGGCGAGCGGCCGGTCTCCGATCTCATCGCGCTGATCGAGGTGGATGACGCGACGATCCAGGCCTACGGGCGATGGCCCCTCCCCAGAGACACGTATGCCCTCCTCATCGTCGCCGCGAATCGAGCAGGAGCGCGCGCGATCGGATTGGACCTTCTCTTCCTCGGACACGACTCGGAAGCCGAGCGGTCCGATCTGCTCCTGGCCGGCGCGTCGGCCGGCAGCGGGAATGTCGTTCACGCCATCGCATTCATGCCGAAGTCGCCCGGGCTCGGCGCCGGCGAGAGCCCTCCGGGGCCGGCGCTGCAGGCCCTTCGGCGTCACGGCGTCTCCGCGCCTCGCGTGCGCGCAACGGTGGCCGGGAGCGTCTCGATCCCGTTCACTGAACTGCTGCAGTCAGCCCGGGCTATCGGCCACGTCACCGTGGCCGTCGACCCGGATGGAGGGATCCGGCGCGCGCCGCTGGTCGTGCGTTATGCGGACCGGGTCTACCCGGCCCTGGGATTGCGACTGGCGGGCATCGCGGCGGGCGACACGGCTCTCCCGGCACTCCTCCAGCGCCCTGGAGCGATCGAGGTGGTCTGGCCGAGCGGTCGCAAGCGGATGATCCCGGTTGATGACGAAGGAGGCACCGCGATCGACTTCGCCGGCGACCGAGCTTCCGTTCGGCATTCGTACTCGATGATAGATGTGCTCCGCTGGTACCGGGAGGGTGATGCCGCGAAGCTGAAGGCGGCGTTCGACGGCAGGATCGTCCTCGTGGGGACGACGGCCGTGAAGCAGGCGGTCACGGACGTCGGCACCACGCCGTTCGCTACCACGACGCCGCTCGTCTACGTGCATGCGAACGTCGTGGATTCCCTGTTGCGCAATCACTTCCTCCGGCCGCCATCCGAGGTGTTGCACCTCGCCGTGCTCGCGGCCCTCGCCCTCATGCTCGGCTGGCTCTACGTCATCCTCGCCTTGCCGATCGCCGCCGGCGTCATGGCGGGAGCGACCTGCGTCTCGGCCGCGGCCGTCTACATCCCGTTCGCCGCCTCGGGCATTGATGTCCGGCCGACGGTGGCCCTTCTGCTGCCGGCCGTCGCGTATGCCGCCGTGGCGAGCTATCGATTCGTCTTCCTCGAGAAGAACGCCCGCGAGCGCGAACGCGAGCTGGAGGTGGCGCGCTCGATCCAGCGGCGGCTCCTTCCGGAGTCGCCGCCGGATACACGCGCGCTCGATGTGTACGGGTTCAACGTCCCGGCGCTGGAAGTCGGCGGAGACTACTACGATTGGGTGCCGCTGGGCGATTCCGGCTGGGCGTTCGTGCTGGGGGATGTGTCCGGCAAGGGCGTCTCGGCGGCACTGCTCATGTCGCATCTGCACGCGCTGTTGCACGCCGAGGCGAAGGAGAACCATCAGGCGATGATGGTCCTTTCTTCGCTGAACGAGGCGCTCTTCCGCGCGACCGAGCCGCAGCGTTTCGCCACGTTCTTCCTCGCCGCCATCCCAGCGGCCGGCGGTTCGGTCGTCTTCTCGAACGCGGGTCACAATCCGGCGCTGCTCGTTCACGAAGGAAACGTGGAGGCGCTCGGACCTACCGGCATTCCCCTCGGGATGCTCGAAGGATCGAAGTACGGGGAAGAAGAGAGGCGGTTCGAACCGGGAGATGTCCTCGTTCTCTACTCCGACGGCGTCACCGAATGCATGCACAAAGGGCAGATGTACGGAGAGGATCGTCTCGAAGCGCTTGTGCGAACGCTGGCCCGGGGCGGCGCGAGCGCGCGCCAGGTCTGCGATGCGATTCTGGAGGACGTGCGCGCGTTCGCACACGGGGGGCCGTATTCGGATGACGTGACCGTGCTGGTGGTGAGGCGGCGGGTGCCAGGGGAGGGGCCATGATGAGACATCGTGCGCCGAGGGTTGTGCTTCTCCTGATCGGGGTCGCCGCGCTCATCAGGTCCGTGGTCGCGTTCGCCGGCTGGCAGACGTTCGGGCCCGCGGACGGGCTGACTCTCTGGCAGGTGCGCAACGTCTATGTCGACTCGAAGGACGACATCTGGTTCGCAGGGCTTCCCGGGTGGATCCACCGGTATGACGGACAGACGTTCACGACCTACGACCTGTATATCGGAGGAGACCTCTCCTTCGCGGAGGACGCGGGCGGCCGGTTGTGGATCGCAGCAGATAGCTCGGGACGTCTTGCCCGGTTCGACGGGGCCGAGCTGCATGCGTTCGAAGACACGGAACTGCCGTTCACCGGGACGACCGTCGTTGCCTCGGATCGGGCCGGCGACATCTGGACCGGTCACAGCGCCGGAGTCTCGAGACTCACCGACGGAACGTGGACGACGTACGGACCGGGCGACGGGCTGGTGGACGTCACCGTCTCCGCCATTCTGCAATCCTGCGGCGGCGCCTACTGGTTCGGCACGCAGAACGGGCTCAGCCGGTGGAGCGGTTCCGGGTGGAGCACGTTCACCGTGGCAAATGGACTCGGTGAGAACCACGTCAGGTGCCTCGTCGAGGATGAAACGGGGGTCCTTTGGGTTGGAGGGGGAGAAACCATCTCTCGGTTCGATGGGGCTTCGTGGACGGTTCTTCGACGCGGGGTGGACTACCCCGACATCGGAATCTCCGGCCGAGGGATCTGTGTAGATGCGTTGGGGGGCTTGTGGATCGGCGGCTCCGGAGGGGTCGCAAAGCTCGACGAAGACGGGTGGAAGATGCGTTCGGTCGCAGAACTTCCGGCAACGGGCTACGTCAGGGATATTGCTCCGGATCGAGACGGCAACCTCTGGGTTGCGTCCTACGCCTCCGGCGCCGCGCGCTTCGGCGGCGAGTGGTGGGATCTCCTGACGACGGAAGACGGGCTGCCGAGCCCCACCGTGCTGTCTGTCGCCGCGGCCGGCGCCGGGGAGATGTGGGTGGGCACGAACTCGGGCCTCGTCCAATGCATCGGTGACTCCGTGACGACCTACACGACGGCTGACGGAATGCTCTCGGATGTCGCCTGCGACCTCCTGCTGAGACGCGACGGCAGACTCTGTGTCGGGCACGGTTGTGTCTTCCCGGGGGGCCTGGCCGGCATCAGCGTCTTCGACGGCCGGACGTGGAGCGTCCTGCCGACTGAGGAGAAGGTCAACGACTTGATGGAGGACGCCGGAGGCGATCTGTGGGTCGCGATGGACAGTGGGAAGCTGCTCCGGATTGGGGCGTTCGGATCGCACACATATGACCTCGGCGACGGCACGGCCGGGCCCAACTGGATCTACGCGGTGGTGCAGGATCGGGCCGGCACGATCTGGGCGGCGAATTACACAGCCCAACGAATCTACCGCTTCGACGGTGTCACCTGGGAGTGGTTCGAAATCACGAGCCCCGTGTACGACTTGGCCTCGGATTCTGAGGGCAACCTCTGGGCAGCCACATGGGACCAAGGCGTGTTTCGCTTCGACGGACAGTCGTGGACGAACTTCACGACCGAGGATGGGCTTGCGAACTACTCCGTGCTCTCGCTCTTCGCCGACAGCGACGGCGATATCTGGTGCGGCACGAGCAGGGGCGTGAGTCTCTTCCGGAATGGCCGCCTGGCCACATTCACAGCGAGCGACGGGCTCCGCGGATCGGGGCTGATCCGCTCGATGAGCGAGACGTCCGGCGGCCGGATTCTCATCGCCAGAGACGGAGCGACCAGCGGCGGAGTCTGCGTCTACGAGAAGGACCGCGTTCCTCCCAGGACTCTGCTGACCTCGAAAGCGCCTTCCGTCTCCGCCTCCCGCCGGCAGACGGTTGCCTTCGCCGCGGCCTACGGCGAGACTCGGGGCATCGAGTTCTCGCATTCGCTAGACGACGGCTCCTGGTCCGAGTGGTCCGTGACGAACGCGTGGACGGCCGAAGACCTTGCTGACAGAGTGCACGAGTTCCGCATCCGCGCACGCGACCGTCTGGGCAACGTGGATCCGGACGGCGTGCGCGCGACGGTCGAGATTGATGGGACGCCGCCGGTGCCGGTGATAGCTCATCCAGGAGCGGGACAGGTCGTGCGGGGCCACGTCGCCGTCTCGGGGACCGCGGCTGATGCGCGATTCGAATCGTATCGAGTCGACGTGCGCGCGCTTCCGGCTGGCGATTGGCAGCCGCTGATCGAATCCCGCGCCGCGATTTCGAACGGGGCCCTCGCGACCTGGAACACAACGAGGGGCGCTGACGGGCCGTACGAGCTTCGGCTTTCGGAGAACGACAGCCTTGGGCTCGCGACCACCACGCTGGCCACGGTGATCGTGGACAACGAGGCGCCCTGGGCTTCGGAGACGGCGCCCGCCGCAGTGAGCGCCGCCGCGGGTGGGCACGTGTTCACGGCGAACCGCGAGATCTCGCTCTACTTCCCTCCACACGCGTTTGCCTCGGATGTCGTCGTGACGGCGACGGCGCTTACCACCGGGGACGTTCCGGACACGCTCGAGCGCGGAGCCTTGCGTGTGCTTCCCGGCTACGAGATCGCTTGGGGCGGAAGCGCCCTCCGGAAGCCGGCCACGCTGGAGCTGGCGGTGCCGGACGATGTCCCCGCCGTCGCCGGCGTGCTCGCGTTGTACTTCGGTGGCGCGGACGGCAGGTGGGAGCGGCTTGGCGGCACGCTCGACGCCGGGATCATCTCCGCACCCGTCACGCACGCGGGCCGCTACGCGCTCTTCAGTGATGACGACGCCGGCGCGGGGGCGGCCGCGCTCTCGAAGATGAGCGTGACGCCGCGAGTGTTCTCCCCGTCCGGATCCTTCGCGGCGGACGAGGCTGCGATCAGCTTCAGCCTGGGACGGGCGGCATCGGTGACGGTGACGGTCTACAACCGCGCGGGACGACTGGTGAAGGAAGTGGCGATAGGCCGCGCGATGTCGGCCGGCGCGAATCTGGTGCGCTGGGACGGAAGGGACCGGAAGGGGGACTACGTCATCGACGGGATCTACATGGTCACTGTTGAAGTGCTGGGGAGGACGCAAACGAGGTCGCTCGCGGTCGTAAGGTGAAGGGTGAGCCGCACGAGAATTGCGACACGTTCCGGCCGGCATTGCAGCGGAAACGAAGCGGGCTGTGAAAACGTGGTCCGGCCGCGAAGGGAAGGGGAACATGAAGGCTCGGCTGATGTGGCTGCTCCTCACGGCCGTCGTGCCCTCGGCGCTGCCTTCACCCGGGTATTGCGTCTGGCAAACCTTCGGACCCTCGAGCGGTCTCGCCAGGGGAGCCGTCGAGTGCATGTTGGAGGATCGAGACGGCGTCTTGTGGTTTGGAACCTCATGGGGAGGGGTGAGCCGGTACGACGGCGTGACGTGGCGGACATACACGACCGCCGACGGGCTCGCGAACAACTCGGTCAGGTGCATCCTTGAGGATCGGACCGGCGCGCTGTGGTTCGGCACCCATGGGGGCGGAGTGAGTCGCTATGACGGTGTGAGCTGGCGGACCTACACCGCCGCCGATGGGGTCCCGAACGGAAGCGTCCATTCGATCCTTGAAGATCGCTCCGGTTGCATCTGGGTCGGCACGGATGGCGGCGGCGCGAGCCGCTACGACGGATCCGTCTGGAGGACCTTCACGACCGCCGATGGACTCGGGGAGGATCGAGTGTTCTCGACGCTCCAGGATCACTACGGGAACGTGTGGTTCGGAACCCTAGGCAATGGCGTCACGCGCTACGACGGGGGGGGTGGAAGGACTTCACGATTGCGGACGGGATCGCGGACAATGATGTGCGCACGTTCTTCGAAGGCAGCTCCGGGGGGCTGTGGCTTGGAAGCGCGCATGGTGTGAGCCGTTTCGATGGCGTCCACTGGCGTACGTTTACGTCCACTGAGGGTGCTCCGGTATCCCGTGTGAAATCGATCCTCGAGGATCGCTCAGGGGCGCTCTGGTTCGGTGGGTCGGGCGTGAGCCGCTACGACGGATCGGGTTGGCGCACGTTCGACGAGGCGGGCAGGGACGTGAGGGCCGCTTTCGAGGATCGCTTCGGGCACGTCTGGTTCGGTATGTTTGGGTGGGGTGTCAGTTGGTACGACGGGACGAACTGGACGCGGTACACCACTTGGTCCGGCGGCCTCCCCAGTAATGATGTGGTCGCGGGTCTCGAGGATCACCGAGGTTATTTTTGGTTCGCGACTCGAGAAGATGGGGTCTTCCGCAACTACGGGATGACGTGGCTCGCCCTCACCACAGCGGACGGACTCGCGAGCAACAATGTTAGAGCGATGCTCGAGGATCGCTCAGGAAACCTCTGGTTTGCGCATGGTAACGGCGTGAGCCGTTACGACGGCGCGACGTGGCGCATCTTCACCACGGCCGACGGTCTCGTGAGCGACGACGCTCGGACCCTCTTCGAGGATCACGCAGGGAATATCTGGGTCGCGGCCCCGCAGGGTGCAAGTCGGTACGATGGACAACGCTGGAGTGCCTATACATCCGCCGACGGTCTTGTACAGAGCTGGGTGAACACGATCTTCGAGGATCGGTCGGGAAATCTCTGGTTCGGAACCCAAGGAGGCGCGAGTCGCTATGATGGGGAGATCTGGCGATCCTATCGGACGGCCGACGGCTTGGTCGGCAGCGACGTGCAAGCGGTCTTCGAGGATCGACTGGGGAGCCTGTGGTTTGCCTGTGCTCCGGTCTATGAGATCCCTGCCAGTGGGGGCATCACGAGACACGAGCCGGACAAGGTCCCACCCCGGACCGTGTTCCTGAACAGGCCTCCGTCGGTCCTGGCAGCCCGGGATCTTGCGGCTGCGTTCGTCGGCGCATTCAGGGAGACCGAAGGGATCGAGTTCTCCTACCGATTCGACAGCGAGGTGTGGTCGCCGTGGTCGCCGACCGGTTCCTGGACCGCGCTGGGTGTGCCCGACGGCGTGCATGTTCTCGAGGCGCGATGTCGCGACTATGCGTGCAACACGGATCCGACGCCCGCCAGAGCCATCTTCGAGGTCGACGCCACTCCGCCCGCACCGGTGATTGCTTCACCGCTGTTTGGTCAGCCGGTCCGCGCGTCCGCGCAAATCCACGGCACGGCCTCCGACGCCCGGTTCCTGGCGTATCGGGTCGAGGTTCGCCCCGTCGGATCCGACTCGTGGAGTGCGCCGGACGCCACCGTGATTGCTGAGTCCACCACACCGGTTCGCGATGGTCTCCTGGCGGACTGGGACACGACCACGCTCGCCGACGGCGACTACGATCTTCGCGTGGTGGTGTCGGACTCCCTGGGCCTCTCCGGGTCGGACGAGGTGCGGGTCGTCGTGGACAATCACGCTCCGTATGCGGACGTGACGGCCCCCGCCAGGATCACGGCGGCAGCGGGCGGCGACGTCTACACGACGAATGGCGAGTTGCATCTCTAGTTCCCGCCGCACGCATTTGCTTCCGATGCGGTCGTGAATGTGGGGGCGCTCGCAGCGGCCGACGTTCCCGACACGCTTCCAGGCAATGCGATCCGCGTGCTCCCGGGTTACGAGGTCGACTGGAGCGGCGCTGCGCTGGGGAAGCCGGCGGCCTTGAGCATGTTGCTACCGGACGACGTCTCCGCTCTTGAAGGCGTGTTCGCGCTGTACTTTGGCGCCGCGGACGGCACGTGGCTGCGGCTCGGCGGTACGGTCGAGACCGGGATCCTTGCGACGCCGATCATGCGCTCGGGCCGATACGCGCTCTTCGTGGACCATGGCGGGCCTGCGAGTGGTGGAACGCTCACGCAGGTGGTGGTCACGCCGCGTGTGTTCTCGGCGGCCGGCTCTTTCGCCGCGGAGGAAGCGGCGATCAGCTTCAACCTGGGACGGGCGGCTTCTGTGACGGTGAAGATCCACAACCGCGCAGGGCGGCTGATGCGGGAGGTTGCGGCGGGCCGTCCGATGTCGGCCGGGGCGAACGTCGTCCGATGGGATGGGCGCGACGGGGATGGCAGGTTGGCGGCGGACGGAGTCTATGTGGTGACGATCGAGGCCTTGGGGCGTCGCGAGACACAGACCCTCGCGCTGGTGCGTTAGTGACACGACTCTTCTTCGACATGGACGCGACGGTCGCCCGTCATGTGAGTGACGGGGGCCGCCGCAGTCCCACGCCAAGCCGGCACCGCTCATCACTCGCCGGTTCCAAGATGTCGGACCGGAGCGTCGTGTTCAAGATCACGAAGATGGAGTGAGCTCTCCCTTCATCTGGTCTGCCGCTGTCCGGCATCGTTTCCTTGCGGTGGACGACGAAGTAGGCACCGCGATCGACTTCGCCGCGATCCCGTCGAGGCGGCGCCACTGAAGTGACGGCCGGCGGTCACCGTCGGTGACCGCCGCGCCGAAGCCCCGCTCGAGAACCGCCTGAAGCCGCGATCGTGGAACGAGATCCATCCTTCCCAGGTCGCGGCATGTCTCTTGATCTGCCCACCACTGACACAGCCGCCCCGCGTGAAGACGCTCGCCCTGAGCCGCCCCGTGATCTGTGCCGGAAGGTGCGTCGCCGTCGCGGGGGAAGGATGCACAGTCAAGGATGCGGTCGATACTGAGGTGTGTTCTCGACTGGAAGGAGGATGACACGATGCGCCTGGGAAACATGATGTTCGCGTGCGCGGCCGTGATTTGCTGTCTCGCGATGACATCGTGCGCGAGGCGAGTCTCCACTGTGCGCTTGGGGCCGGCGATCGAGTTGGAGAGCGGGCAACCCCAAACCGAATGCGAGCGGCAGGCGTGGCTCGACATGGCGCCCGCGTCCAGCAGCTCGCATCAGTACGACCAGGGCATGCGCTCGCACGGTGGGTTTGTCGAGGTCACGGGTGCCAAGGAGACGGCACCCGGATACGCCATCTACCTCAGCGGCGGCGAGGATCCACAGGATCTGCTCGCGCTGATCCCGCGGATGAACGAGCCGGCGCTGGACGACCACGCGGTCCGCATCAGGAGGGTCCTTTCGAGAGATCGGCAGTCAAGTACGCTCATCCGATGGGGTCTAGTCACGCTGGGGGCGTCCCTGGGGATGGCGTGCGTGGGGGCCACCTCGTCCGACATGGGAATGCTCGGGGCGAGCGCAGGGTTGAGCGTCGCCTCTTTGATCCCGACTCTCTGGGGCCGCGCGTTGAAGCCGAATCCGGAAGAGCGTACCTATGCCTACACACGGCAGTACACATTCGTCTCCGGCGAGGACGACATGGAGGCCGTCGCGAGAGGCGTCGCCCGGCTGAACAACGAGACGCGAGAGCAGTGCGGCGAGTGATCACGATCAAGGAGGTTGTCATGCGTCCACTTTCCCGCCGTCTCCGAGCGGTTCAAGGGCTGCTCCTCTTCCTGTTCCTGCCGCCGATTCTCGGCTGTTCCGAGGACGACAAACCCTCGGCCCCGACGATCGACAGCGAGGCTCGGGCCCGGGCGTTCGCGTATGCGGTCAAGTCGGCCGTCGGGAGCGCGGCGCCGGACGCCGCCACCGCGACGTGGAACAGCGTCCGAGTCCAGGGAACAAGCGGGGGCTATGCCATCGTCGATGGGTCGTTCAGTCACGTCTACGATTCACGGGCGGGCTTCGCGACCGAAACATACGACGACGTCGTCATCGAGATGCACGATTTCTGCTCCGATTCAACGTATCCGCACCTCACCGGCGCGGCCGGCATCACCGGCACTTGTCGGACGGACTACGGATGGAGCACGACCCATTCAGGCTCCTGGTTTCTCGTCACGAACGCGATGAAGCTCACGGGTTCGATGACCGGGGCCGCCACGCTCGAAATGGAGCTCAAGGAGGGGGGGCTGGTCTGGGTGGCCAGGGTCACGACGGGCGGCAAGGAGTGGATCGTCACCCCATAGCATCGGCGGAAGCGACTCCCGATCGTCCGCGGTCCGGTGGCAAGCGCGCCATCGTGTGCGGCGCGGGACAGGCCTCGAACGCAGGGAGATGGATCATGATCACGACCCGGTTACTGGCATGGACGGCAGCCGCGCTCGCTCTCGCGGGCCCGGCTCCGTCGAACGCGCAGGCGCCTTACATGGATCTGACTTTCGATGGACAGGCGATCGATCAGCGGCTCGGCGTGGGCGGAACGGCGATCGGCCAGGCGAGCTTCATTCATCCCGAACTCGACGCAACCGTCCGCGCGACGCCGTTCGCGTCACCCTCTCTCGAGCTTCTCAACCCGCACAGCTCCAGCGAGAATGGGATCTACTTCGACTTGCCGGGAGGCTCTCTGACGTCGGGTGTCGTCGGTGTGAGCCTGGTCATGTGGATCGGCTCATTGAGTCCGGCCATGAACTTCGACGTGACGTTCATGAAGACCGATGAGCCTCTCACCTGGTGCATCTTCAATTCCGCCGGGAACGTCGCCATGTGCGATCGCGTTCAACAGCGTGCGCTCGCCGCGTGCCCGACGGGGCGTGCGGTGCGGTTCGTCGTTGCCTTCGACATGGCAGCCGGGACATGGTCCGCTTGGTGGGATGGGGCGCTGATCTTCGCCGACTGCGCTCACGGCAATGCCACTTCCAATCTCGCGTCGATTTGGATCAGAGTCTGCGGCCCGGCGACGAGTGCCACGGACCGCCTGTGGATCGATCGCATCGTCGTCACCGACCACATTCCAGATGTCGCTACGAAGCCCATGACCTGGGGAAGGATCCGGTCGCTCTACGGCTCGTGAGCCGGCGACGCCGCGGATCTGCTTCTCCGGATTTCCCGAACATCGCACATTTGCGCCTCCTCTCGTGCGTCGGCTATATTCCGCATCGATCCTGGGCCGGAGCCGTCCCGGGAGATCAACGGCCATTTCGAGAGGTGAACAATGATGCGCGTTCCTGGTTCTCGTGCTGCATTCCCCGCATTCCTGGTCTCGATCATCGTTCTGGTGATCGCATGCGGGAATCCCGCCTGGTGTCAGGAGAAAGCCTCCGGCCAGCCGAGCGAAGAAGAGATGATGAAGCAGATGATGGAGCTGGCCGCGCCGGATCAGCACCACAAGGAACTCGGCCGCCTGGTCGGCTCCTGGAAGACGACGAACAAGATGTGGATGGGCCCCGAGCCCGTCGTCTCCAGCGGGACCTCGACCTACGAATGGATCCTCGGCGGGCGGTATCTCCAGAGCAAGCACGTCGGTGAATGGTCCGGCATGCCGTTCGAAGGGATGGGCATCGACGGATACGACAAGGCCAAGAAGGAGTACTTCAGCATCTGGCTCGACACCATGGGCACGGGCATGATGAAGATGACGGGACAGCCGTCGGCCGACGGGAAGGCGATGGCCTACACCGGGACGAGCTTCGATCCGGCCCAAGGCCGCGACGTCGGGGTGCGAGAGGACGTTGTCTGGGCCAACGACCGCAGCTACACCTTCACCATGTACATGCAGATGCCCGGTGCCGATGGGAAGCTGCAGGAGACGAAGGTGCTGGAGATCGTCGCCGTGAAGCAGTAACCCCCTGAAGTGCACGACGGGGCGCTCGATTCGCCGCGGCGGGCGCCCTGTTCGCGGCCGCTCGAACCCTGTATACTCCCCTCAGTTTCCTCGCGTCTCCGGGCGGTCCGGGGGCGCGAGTTCTTGCGATAACGGAACGCTGCAGTGATGTTGGGGAAGGTACGTTTTCGGGCGTTCCATGGGAGCTTCCGCCGCGCCGGGTGTGGCGGGCGCAGTGAGGGGCCGCGCCGGGGCGCGGCAAGACCGAACACGGGAGGGGTGCTCGATGGCGAAGTACCGGATCGCATGGCTTCCAGGTGACGGCATCGGCGTGGAAGTGAACGAGGCTGCGCGCATCGTTCTCGACAAGGTCGGGCTCGACGCGGAGTACATCCACGGCGACATCGGCTGGGAGTTCTGGTGCAAGGAAGGGGACGCGTTCCCCCAGCGCACCATCGAGCTTCTCAAGAACGTGGACGCCGCCGTCTTCGGGGCGATCACGTCGAAGCCGGTGAAGGCGGCGGAGGCGGAACTCGCCCCCGAGTTTCGCGGCAAAGGGCTCATCTACCGCTCGCCGATCGTTCGCATGCGGCAGCTCTTCGATCTCTACATCTGCCTTCGCCCGTGCAAGGCGTATCCCGGCAACCCGCTGAACTTCAAGGAAGGGCTCGATCTCGTCGTTTTTCGCGAAAACACCGAAGACCTTTACGCGGGTGTCGAGTTCAACCCCGTTCCGCGCGAGCTGGCCGCCACGCTCAGCCAGATCTCGAAACCGTTCGCGCCCTTCTCGAAGCTCGCCCCCGAGGACTACGCGATCTCCTGCAAGATCAACACGCGAAAGGGCTCGGAGCGGATCATTCGCGCCGCGTTCGACTTCGCGAAGAAGTTCGGCCGCAAGAAAGTTACGATCGTCCACAAGGCGAATGTCGTGCGTGCCACCGACGGGATGTTTCTCGAGATCGGCCGCGAGGTCGCGAAGGGCTATCCGCAGATCCAGCTCGACGAGGCGAACATCGACGCTCTGACGATGTGGCTTCTCAAGAACCCGTTCAACTACGACGTGCTGGTCGCGCCGAACCTCTACGGCGACATCATCTCCGATCTCTGCGCGCAGATGGTCGGAGGGCTCGGCTTCGGCTGCTCCGGCAACATCGGCGAAAAGCTCGCCGTGTTCGAGCCGACGCACGGCTCCGCGCCGAAGTACGCTGGGCAGTACAAGGTGAATCCGATCGCGACGATCCTCGCGGCCAAGATGATGCTCGACTGGCTGGGCGAGGCCGAGAAGGGCGCACGGATTGAGAAGGCGACCGCCGCCGTCATCGCCGAGGGAAAGGTGCGCACCTACGACATGGGCGGATCGAGCAAGACGCTCGACATGGCCCGCGCGATCGCCGAGAAACTCTAGAAAGCGCGCGGCGGGCGGTCTTCCGGAGCGCGTCCGGTGGGATCGGCCGCCCGTCGCGGCGATGGCGGAGAGAGGGGCGGGGTGGATCCATGAACCGAATCATCCTCCACGAAGTCGGTCCCCGGGACGGCCTCCAGATCGAGAAGACGACCGTCCCCACCGAAACCAAGATCCGATGGATCGAGAAGCTGGCCTCCACGGGCATAGACATGATCCAGTTCGGATCGTTCGTGCACCGCGAGAAGGTCCCGCAGATGGCCGACACGGATGAGCTCTTCCGGCACTTCACGAAACCGACAAACCGTCCCGCCGGCGTGGTGCTCACCGGGCTCGTCCTGAACGAGAAGGGGCTCGAGCGCGGTCTCGCTTGCGGTGTGCCGTACTTCTGCATGGGGGTTTCCGCGAGCGAAACGCACAGCCGCAAGAACACCGGCATGGGCACGGAAGAGGCTGCGGGCCGCATCATCGCGACGGCGAAGGCGGCGCTCGCGGCGGGCGCGGGCGTGCAGGTCTCGGTGCAGTCGGCGTTCGGGTGCAGCTATGAAGGCGCCGTCCCCGAGGACCGCGTGCTCGATCTCGTGCGCCGCTTCCTGGATGCCGGCCTTCGCACCGTGAGCCTCGCGGACACCGCGGGGCATGCAAATCCAATGCAGGTGGAGCGGCTCTTTGTCGCGATCCGCTCGCTGGATGCCGGAGTCGAGTGCGCCGGCCACTTCCATGACACCTACGGCCTCGGACTCGCGAACTGCTACGCCGCCTTGAAGGCCGGCGTGACCTACTTCGAATCGGCCTTCGCCGGGATCGGCGGCTGCCCGTTCACCGCGGTGACGGGCGGCAACGTCGGCACCGAGGACTTCGTTCACATGTTGCAGCGGATGAAGCTACGCGAGGACGTGCGCCTCGATCCGGTGCTCGAGGTCTCGCGCGAGGCGGCTCAGTTCTTCGCCCGGGAGCTGCCGAGCACGATCTTGAGGACGGGGCCGATCCCCGCCGGGAGCGCGGCCGCAGGGGGGACGGGAGGGGGACGATGAAGCTTCTGGAGGGGGTGCGGATCCTCGATCTCACGAACGTGCTCGCCGGGCCGTTCGCGACGATGCACTTCGCCCTTGGCGGCGCGGAAGTCATCAAGATCGAGAACCCGGGAGGCGGCGATCTCGCGCGCAAGCTGGGGTGCATGCCTGAGCTGAACGGCCAGCTCATGGGCACGAGCTTCCTCGCGCAGAACGCGAACAAGAAGTCGCTCACGCTGAACCTCAAGGAGGAGGCGGCGAAGGAGATCCTCCGCCGCCTTGTGAAGGACTCAGACGTCGTCGTCGAGAACTTTCGGCCGGGCGTGATGGACCGCTTGGGGCTCTCGTACAAGGCGCTCGCGGAGATCAATCCGCGGATCATCTACTGCGCGATCTCGGGTTTCGGCCAGACGGGACCGGATGCGTTCAAGCCCGCCTACGACCAGATCATCCAGGGGCTCTCGGGCGTCATGGCCGTCAACGGCGACGAGCGGCTGAATCCGCTTCGCTGCGGTTTCCCGGTGTGCGACACGGTCGGCGGCCTGAACGCCGCGTTCGCGATCATGGGCGCGCTCTACCACCGCGAGCGCAGCGGCGAGGGCCAGTTCATTGACGTCTCGCTGCTCGATTCGATCATGCCCCTCATGGGTTGGGTCGCGGCGAATCTCCTGATCGGGGGCCAGCAGCCGGTGCCGATGGGCAACGACAACTTCACGGCGGCTCCCTCGGGCACTTTCCGCACGGCCGACGGTTACATCAACATCGCGGCGAACCAGCAGGAGCAGTGGGAAGCCGTGACGGATCTGCTCGGGGTGCCGGAGCTGAAGACCGACCCGCGCTTCGAGAAGCGCGACGTTCGCAAGGCGAACCGCAAGGCCTTGACGCCGATCCTCGAAGAGCAGCTCGTGAAGAAGCCGACCGAGCACTGGGTCGAGGCGTTCAACAAGAAGGGCGTGCCGGCGGGCGACATCCTGAGCCTCGAGGATGCGCTCAACGCCGCGCAGATCGAGCATCGCGGCTCCATCAGCACCGTCGTCGAGCCGGGGATCGGGCCGCTCAAGCTGTTCAGCTTGACAGCGAAGTTCGAGAAGACGCCGGGTTCGGTGGACACGCCGCCGCCGCGGCTTTCGGCGCACACGGATGAGATTCTCAAGGGACTCGGGTACAGCGGCGACGAGATCAAGAAGTTCCACGAGACCGGTGTGGTGTAGGGGGGGCTGCCCGTCTCCTGACGCGCCCTTCACCCCAGGGTCTTGGGCGCGGAAGGAGACGGGCAGCGCCGCGGAAGGACGGAGGGCGAGAGCATGGGCATGACCGTAGTCGAGAAGATCCTGGCGCGGGCCTCGGGGCAGCGCGTCGTGAAGGCGGGCAACGTCGTCGAGCCGGCCGTGGATCTCGCGATGTCGCACGAGAACGCCGCCCTCGTGATGAACCAGTTCGCCGAGATCTACAAGGACACCGGCCTCGAGACGAAGATCTGGGATCCGTCGAAGATCGCGATCATCTTCGACCACCGCGTCCCCGCCGAAAGTTCGAAGACCGCGACGAACCAGAAGAAGATCCGCGACTTCGTCGCGAAGCAAGGGATCACGAAGTTCCACGACATCCGCGCGGACGAGGGGGGCATCTGCCACCAGATCTTGCCGGAGAACGGATACGTCCGGCCCGGCGGCGTCATCGTGGGCACCGACAGCCACACGACGAGCCACGGCGCCCTCGGAGCCTTCTCCTTCGGCATCGGCGCGACGGAGATGGCGGCCGTCTGGGCGCTCGGGCGGGTCCTGAACGTCGAGGTGCCCGGCACGATCAAGGTCATCGTGCGCGGGAAGCTCCGCGAAGGCGTCCTCCCGAAGGACATAATCCTGCATGTGATCGGGAAGCTCACGGCCGAAGGCGCGAACTTCAAGGTCATCGAGTTCCACGGCGACGGGATCGCCTCGATGACGACCTCGGGGCGCCTCACGGTCTGCAACATGACCGTGGAGGCGGGCGCGACATCGGGGATCGTCCCCGCGGACGAAGAAACGGCGCGCTATCTGCGCGAGGAGGCCGGCGTGAGCGACGCGGCCGAGCGCGTCGCTCCCGACCCGGATGCCGTCTATTCCCAGGTGCTCGAGGTTGATGCGGCCGCGCTCTCGCCGCAGATCGCCTGCCCGCACACTGTGGACAACGTGAAGCCTGTCGGCGAGGTGAAGGATGTTCGCGTGCAGCAGATCGTGATCGGCTCCTGCACGAACGGCCGCCTCGACGACCTGCAGGCTGCGGCAAAGATCCTGAAGGGCCGCCGCGTGGCGAAGGGCGTGCGCATGCTGGTCTTCCCGGCCTCGTGGCGGATCTACAAGGACGCGATGCGGCAAGGGGTGCTCTCCGACCTCGTCGAGGCGGGCGCGGTCGTCATGAACCCCGGCTGCGGGTGCTGTCTCGGCGTGCACCAGGGCGCTCTCGGCGACGGGGAAGTGGCGCTCTCGACGACGAACAGAAACTTCAAGGGGCGGATGGGAAACCCCAACGCCGAGGTCTATCTCTGCTCGCCGGCCGTCGCGGCCGCGAGCGCGCTCACGGGCGTCATCACCGACCCCCGGTAAGGGAGGAGACAGCGATGGCCAAGGTCGTGCTGGTGCTCGGCGACGACGTCTCGACGGATGCGATCTATCCGGGGCGTTTCATGGCGACCGTCCTCCCGGGCGAAACGCCGCAGTACTGCTTCGCGGACATGACGGAGTTCAACACGCGGTTGAAGGCGAAGAAGGTGCCGCCGGAAAGCGTCATCGTGGCCGCCAACAACTTCGGGTGCGGATCCTCGCGAGAGCAGGCGGCCTCTACGCTCAAGGGGTACGAGTTCATCATCGTCGCGAAGGGCTTCGCGCGCATCTTCCTGCAGAATTCAGCGAACCTCGGGCTGCGGACGATCATCTGCCCGACGATCGAGGCGGCCGAAGGGGATGAGATCGAGATCGCGGCCGCCGAGGTGGTCAACATGACGAGCGGCGCGCGGTTCGCCGTGGTGCCGCTCCCCAAGGCGCGCCAAGACATCATTGATGCCGGCGGGCTGATCGCCTATGCGCGGAAGAAGGTGCTCGAGGAGGCGGGGAAGAAGCGCTCCTGAGTTCTGTCCGAACCGGCAATCGAAGAGGCCCGCCGCGGGCTGCGTGGCGGGCCCTTCATCAGCATCCCGCGACTACGGATTACGGCTGCCTCGTTCCCGCCTCCACCTGTCCCGAGACCCCGCCGGGGAAGATCTGCTCCAGGACGGCCGGGGATTCCTCCTCCACGGCGAGCAGCGTGTGGCAGTTGTCGCAGTTCTGCGCGATCGTCTCCCCGTCCGCGGTGGCGTGCTCTTCGTCGTGGCAGCGGAAGCAGCCGGGAAAATCCCGGTGGCCGATATGGTTCGGATAGGTGCCCCAGGTGATGTTCATATCGGGGAAGATGTTCCTTCTCCAGATCGCAGTGATCGTCCGCGCCGCCGCATCCACGGCGTCGCCGCTCTGGGTCAGGACGTCCGGGTATTCGCGCTGATAGAACGCCCGCAGCGAGTCCGCGATACCGGTCGTCGCGTCCGCCTCGCTCAGATACGAGCCCCTCAACAGGCGTACCGCCTCGCGCCGGACATAGGGAAGCGTGCGGTCCATCGCGTCGTCCACGAGCGCGGCATCCACGGCCTCCTCGGGCATCTGATAGATGTGCGTCGGGCGGTTGTGGCAGTCCACGCAGTCCAGCAAGCGCGTCTCCAGCGAATCGCCGGCGGAGACGTCCTCGCTCCCGACCCGCTTGAACTCACGCACCTTCCCGTCTCGATAACGCACGCTCACGTCGTAGATCCGCTCGCGATCCTTGCTCGCGGTGTAACGCACCTCGTTCGCGACGTGCCAGTGGATCCCGCGCGCGAACCCGCTCTCCGTGGAGCCGCCCCCCACCTTGACGACGAGAACGGTGTGGTTCGGCGTGTTCGCCTCGTCCTCCTGGAAGTGGGTCTTCACCTTGATCCGGTCGCCGTGGAACTTCGCCGGCCAGTGGCACTCCTCGCACGTCCCGCGCGCCGGGCGCAGATTCTCCACCGGCGTCGGGATCGGGCGCGAGTAGGTGTGCAGCGCCACGGCGGCGACCTGGCGCAATCCGGAGAGCTTCGCGCGCACGTACCAGTCCGCCCCGCGCCCGATGTGGCAATCAACGCACCGCACGCGCGCGTGCGGCGAGAAGCTGTAGGCGGTGTGCTCGGGCTTCATCACCGTGTGGCAGGTCTTTCCGCAGAACTGCACGGAGTCCATGAATTCGACCCCGCGATACGCCACCGCGGAGACGATGACGAGGTTCACGATCGTCAGCACGCCGAAGATGAGAAAGCGGCGCCGGTGCCCCGGATCGTTGAGGTCCATCACGGGGTACTTCTCTTCCTCTCCCTGCGCCTGGCGCCGGCGCGCGCGCATGTTTCCGAGCGGGATGAGGACGAGGCCCAGGATGAACAGGATCGGGAGGAGCAGGTAGGTGACCGCGCCGAGATAGGGATTCTTCACGAGGCCCAGGATGTCGAGGACGATCAGCGTGACGAGCAGCGCTCCGGTGAGGAACGCGACCACTGCGCCCGCAAAGCTCAGAGGATGAGCCAGGCTGGCGGTCACATATTCGAGCGGGGTGCGGCGATGGCGTTGGGTCACTTTTCGATCGCTCTCCTCGGTTGTGGCGCGGCCGGCGCCGGGTTCGGGGCAGTCTATCAAGGCATCCGAATGGACGCAATGTCGCGTGGAGGTGCGATGAAGCCCGCTCGATCCGCTCGCCGTCCCGTCCAGCGCGGCCTCAGCGCGCGCCGGGGCATGCCGCCTTGACCGTTCGCGGGGCGCCGCCTAAGATGGTGGCACCTCATGGAAAGAGCGAACGATAGCCTCCGGGTTCTGATCGTCTGCACCGGCAACATCTGCCGGAGCGCCATGGCCGAGGGCATCCTCCGGGACCTCCTGCGGGAGGCCGGGCGATCCGACGTGGAAGTCTCCTCGGCGGGCACCATGGCGCGACCGGGATACCGCGCGTCCACGGGCGCGATCGAGACGGCCCGCGAGCACGGGATGGATCTGTCCGGCCACCAAGCGGCAGCGCTGACACGCGAGGTGGCCGCGGAGGCCGATCTCCTGCTGGTAATGGAAATGGCTCACCTCTTCGAGGTCTTGAAGACCGCTCCCGAAGCGAAGGGCAAGACTTTCCTCCTGAGTCAGTACGCGAAGCCGTCGCTGCCAGAACCGGACGAGTGGCTCGACGTGGCCGATCCTCTCGGAGGCTCGGCCGAGACCTATCGCGCGTGCTTCGATGAGATCCGCGAACATCTGAAGCGCGCGCTTCCTTCGATTTTCGAGATGGCGGATCGCAGGCCTGGGGCGGCCCCATGAGAATCATGATCGGCTTCGACCATCGTGGCCGCGCCCTCGCCGGGAGAATCGGCGAGTGGCTTGCCGGCCGTGGGATCACGAGCGAGACGACCGGACCCGCCGAGGGTGAGAGCGGAGACTATCCCGCCGCCGCCGCCGTCGTCGGCCGCGCGGTCGCTTCCGGCCGCTCCGACCGAGGGATCCTCATCTGCAACAGCGGCGTGGGAATGTGCATCGCGGCGAACAAGATCGCGGGGATACGGGCTGCTCTCGCCGTCAACCCCACGATGGCCGAGCATTCCCGCCGCCACAATGACTCGAATGTCCTTTGTCTCGGCGCGGTGAACCAGCCCGATGACGTGGCGCTCGCCTCCGTCGCGGCCTGGCTCGATGCGCCGTTCGAGGGGGGACGGCACGCCAGGCGGGTCGAGATGATCCGCAAGCTGGAAGGGGGAGGGGAGCTGTGAGATTCCTGCCGCGCGTGGATCCCGAGGTGGCGCGCACGATCGAACAGGAGAGGGACCGTCAGAGAAACACGCTGGAGTTGATCGCTTCCGAGAATTTCGTGAGCGAGGCGGTTCTCGAGGCGATGGGTTCCGTCCTCACGAACAAGTACGCCGAAGGGTATCCGGGCAAGCGCTACTACGGAGGCTGCCAGTTCGTTGACGTCGTGGAGGACTTGGCGCGCCGGCGCGCGTGCGAGCTGTTCGGTGCGGAGCATGCGAACGTGCAGCCGCATTCGGGAAGCCAGGCGAACATGTCGGCCTACTTCTCGCTCCTCAATCCCGGCGACACGATGCTCGGCCTGAACCTCTCGCATGGCGGGCACCTCACGCATGGGCATCCCGTGAACTTCTCGGGCCGGTTCTTCCACGTCGTGCAGTACGGCGTCTCCGAGGGGACGCGTACGGTGGACTACGATGCGCTCGAGGCGCTGGCGCGCGAAGAGCGGCCGAAGCTGATCATCGCGGGCGGCAGCGCGTATCCGCGCGCTTTCGATTTCCCCCGGCTGCGAAAGATCGCCGACGAGTCCGGCGCCAAGCTCCTCGTGGACATGGCGCACTTCGCGGGGCTCGTGGCCGCCGGCGTGCACCCGAATCCCATGGAGCACGCGGACATCGTGACGTCAACGACGCACAAGACGCTGCGCGGCCCGCGCGGCGGCTTCATCTTGTGCCGTTCGGCGCACCAGAAGGACATTGACAAGACCAACTTCCCCGGCATGCAGGGCGGGCCGCTCATGCACATCATCGCCGCGAAAGCCGTCTGCTTCCACGAGGCGATGCAGCCGGCGTTCCGGGACTACCAGCGCCAGGTGCTCGCGAACGCGCGCACGCTGGCGGCGGAGCTTCTTCGCCGCGGCTTCGATGTCGTTACGGGCGGCACGGACACGCACCTGCTGCTCCTCGATCTCTCTCCGCGCGGCCTCACCGGGAAAGACGCCGAGCGGGCTCTCGAGCACGCCGGGATCACCGTCAACAAGAACACCGTCCCGTTCGACAAGCAGACCCCCTTCGTCACGAGCGGCGTCCGAATCGGGGCGCCCGCGGTCACGACCCGCGGCATGAAGGAGCCGGAGATGACCGCCATCGCGGGGCTCATTGACGACGTGCTGACGCACATGGGTGAAGACGCGGTGATCAAGCGCGCGAAGGATGGGGTCGCCGATCTGTGCCGGCGCTTCCCTCTCTACGAGGGCGCGTTTTTCGCGGCCGGGGCCTAGCCCGCGCTTCCCCCTCATGACGGAGACGAATCCGGGCGCACCGGCGACGACTCCCGCGGCGGCCGCGGATGTGCGCCGGGGCGCGCTTCTCCGTCTGCGCGTCGAGGGACTCGCCTTCGGCGCACGCGGTCTGGCTCGCGTGGGCGGCTACGTTGTCTTCGTGGACGGCGCTCTGCCGGGGCAGGAGGTCGCCGCCAGGGTCTACCGCCGGAAGCGCGACTTCGCGGAAGCCGCGATCGAAGAGGTTCTCCTCCCAGCGCCGGGCCAGGTGATTCCCGCATGCCGCCACTTCGGGGTTTGCGGCGGGTGCGCGCTCCAGCATTGGGACTACGCTCTGCAGCTCGAATCGAAGCGGCAACAGGTCGCCGACGTGCTGCGCCGCATCAGCGGCGTCGAGGGGATCGAGGTCGCGCCGACGGTCCCCTCGCCCGAGGTGTACGGCTACCGCAACAAGATGGAATTCTCCTTCTCGCGCCGCCGCTGGCTCGAGGCGGCGCCGCCGGCCGATTCCGCGCTCCCGGAGGCCGCCCCGGAACCGCCCGCGCTCGGACTTCATCCAAGAGGCCGCTTCGGCCATGCCCTCGAGATCGAAGAGTGCCATCTGGGCTCGCCGCGCGCGGTGCAGGTCCTCCGGCTGGTGCGCCGCCTCGCCGCCGAGAGCGGCTTGCCGGCGTACACGACGCGCACGCACGAAGGATTCTGGCGGTATCTCGTCGTGCGCGAGGGAAAGCGAACGGGCGATCTCCTCGTCAACATCGTGACGAACCGGTATGCGCCAGGCTCGCGCGAGGAGGCCGTCGTCAGGGCCGTCGCCGAGCAGCTCGTCTGCGAGGTGCCCGGCGTGAGCGGCGTCGTCTCGAACCTCACGGCGCGCCCGGCGAGCACTGCTTACGGCGAGGAGGAGCGGCTCCTCCTGGGGCGGCCGGAGATTCGAGAGGTGCTCGGAGAGGTCACGTTCGAGATCTCGGCCGACTCGTTCTTCCAGACGAACACGCTGCAGGCCGAGCGGCTCTTCGCGCGCCTCATCGAGCACGCGGCGCTCACGGGTCGCGAGACCGTTCTCGATCTCTATTGCGGCACCGGCGCCATCAGCCTGCTCGCCGCGCGGTGCGCCGCGCGCGTCATCGGCATCGAGGGAAGCGAAGCAGCCGTGGCCGACGCCGAGCGGAATGCGTCGCTCAACGGAATCACGAACGTGGAATTCATGGTCGGCGACCTGCGCGACGCGCTTCGCACGGCGCCTTTGGAGCTGCCGGCCCCCGACGTCGTCATCCTGGATCCGCCCCGGGCCGGCGCCCACCCTCGGACCATCGCCGACGTGGCGCGCCTGGGGCCGTCGAGGATCCTCTATGTGTCGTGCAATCCGGCGACGCTGGCGCGCGATCTGGCGCCTCTGGCCGCTGCGGGGTATCGGGCCGGGACGGCCGAGCCGTTCGACATGTTCCCGCACACCCCGCACGTCGAGGTGCTGCTGCCGCTCACGCGTTGACGCCGTGCAGGGAAGCGTGCTAACGTCGTCCCAATCGGACACCGGCTGGCCGAAAGGAGAGAACCGAATGTCGCAGACAGGAAAGCGTCGTCGCATCTCCGAGATTCACCGGCGCAACAAGCGCCGCGGGAAGCGCAAGGAGATCATCCAGGCGATCAAGAGAGGAGCCACGGATCCCGTCACGGACCGGAAGTTCACCGGTCTGGTGATGCAGGACGTGAGCATTCTTCGCGAGCTGAGGGGCCCCCTCGTCAAGAAGTAGCGCCCCGGCTTCGCGGCCGGATATCGCTGTCCGGCCGGCCGCGTGCGACCCGGATTCCGCCGCCGACCACGACGTGCATTTCGCAACGCGCGTCGCGATATGCGACGCGGGCCCCTTGCCATAGCGCCGCAACCTCTTGTCCCTTCGCGCGCCGCATCCTGGCATGCTCTCTGCCCGGTAGGGCCTGCTGCCGCGTTGCCGGATGAGCGGGCCCGATTGCCGGAGGACGTTATGCGCTGGTCGGAGGCGTGCGAGCTGAAGCGATTCCGCTATCCCTTGACGCGCCGTCACCCTCGCCTCGTCGGGGTCTTCGCCGCGGGAGGGTGGATGCTCGGAGCGACCGGCCTTCATCGAACCGTCCCCTCGGCTGGCTACCTCTATCGGGCCGGACTCGCCCTCTCCTGGTGCGGGCGCCACCGAATGGCGCTGCGGCTCCTGCGCGCCGCAGCCCGCAGATACCGGATCGAGGGGAGCGTTGTCGAGCTGGCTCGCCTTCGCGTCAACGAAGCGGTCGTCAGCTTCCGTGATGCCGAGGAGCCGCAGCGGCAGCGGACCCTCAACGAGGAGATCGTCCTCCTCCTGAGCCGGCTAGAGGAACTCGAATCCCCCGAGCCTCCGTTCGCGTGCCTGCCGGCCGACGGGCTCCTGACGGCTTGGATGTCCCGTCGGAGCTTCCTGCTCGGCGGGGCCGAAGCAGACTCTCTGGCGGTGGAGGCCGAGCCGGCCAACGCCCGTCCCGTCGAAGTCGCCAAGCCCGAACCGGTCCGGCTTCCAGCGCCGGAGCCCGTCAAGCACGCCGCCTAGAACCCCGAGACTCTCCCGGCGGCCCCTCTGTGGGAACCTCAGCTGTCTCCGCCGGGTAGGAACGCCCCGAAGCGGTCGCGCCCGCCGCCACAGCGCTCCGGTTGTCCCCTGGGGCCTGCGCACGCTATCCTCAGTGGTCGCTCATCGTTGCCGGCCGGCCGAGCCGGCTCGAGGGAATGCACTGGACGGAGGGTTTCGCATGGACACGACCGGCGTCCGCATGCACGACGAGATCCGCGCGATCCACGAGCGGGTCGAGGCGTCCTCGCGATTCGTCGAGGATCTGAGACGCGAGATCTCGCGTGTCATCGTGGGGCAACGGTATCTCATCGACCGGCTGCTCGTCGGACTTCTCGCCGACGGCCACTTGCTCCTCGAGGGCGTGCCTGGGCTTGCGAAGACGCTTGCCGTGAAGACGCTCGCGGGCTGTCTCCAGGCCCGCATGAGTCGCATCCAATTCACGCCGGATCTCCTGCCGGCGGATCTCACCGGCACGCTCATCTACAGCCCGCGCGACGGGCAGTTCACGGTGAAGCGCGGTCCGATCTTCACGAATCTGCTTCTCGCGGATGAGATCAACCGCGCGCCGGCCAAGGTACAGAGCGCATTGCTCGAGGCGATGCAGGAGCGGCAAGTCACGCTCGGCGAAGAGACGCATCCGCTGCCGAAGCCGTTCCTGGTGCTCGCCACCCAGAATCCGATCGAGCAGGAGGGGACCTATCCGCTCCCCGAGGCTCAGTTGGACCGGTTCATGTTGAAGCTCTCCATCGGGTATCCGACGAGGGCCGAGGAGCGCGAGATTCTCGAGCGCATGGCGACCGGCGAGCCGCCGGTGCCGCGGCCGGTCGTGAGCCTCGACCAGATCCTCGAAGCGCGGGAGACGATGCAGAGGATCTACGTGGACGAGAAGATCAAGGAATACGTGCTCTCGCTCGTATTCGCGACCCGCGATCCCGAGGCCTATGGGCTCCAGCTCAAGCAGCTCATCGCATTCGGGGCGTCTCCGCGCGCTTCGATCTACCTCGTGGTCGCCGCCAAGGCGCATGCGTTCCTCGAGAGGCGGGGCTACGTGACTCCGGAGGACGTCAAGGCGGTGGCCCTCGACGTCCTGCGCCATCGAATCCTATTGACGTTCGAGGCGGAGGCCGAGGACGTGACGGCGGACGCGGTAGCCGGGCGAATCCTCGACCACGTTCCGGTGCCGTGAGCGCCGCCGTCGCCAGGGCCCCGGAGGAAAGCGGGCGGCTGCCGGCCGAGCTGTTCCGGCAGGTGCGCCGAATCGAGATCCGCACGCGGCGCCTCGTCCAGGATCTCTTCAGCGGGCAATACCACAGCGTCTTCAAGGGGCGTGGCATCGAGTTCGCCGAGGTGCGCGAGTATGAGCCCGGCGACGACGTGCGCGCGATCGACTGGAACGTCACCGCGCGCCGCGGCCACCCGTACGTGAAGCAGTTCTCCGAGGAGCGGGAGCTGACGATCGCCTTTCTCGTGGATGCATCGGCCTCGGAGCGATTCGGAAGCCGCGGACGCGCGCTCCGCGAGCTGGCGGCCGAGATGAGCGCGGTGCTGGCGTTCTCGGCGCTCCTCAACAACGATCGGGTGGGGCTGATCGTGGTGACGGATCGTGTGGAGCGCACCGTCCCGCCGCGAAAGGGGCGCACGCACGTTCTGCGCGTCGTGCGCGAAATCCTGTTTCACCGGCCGCTGGGGCGGGGCACGTCGCTCGAAGCAGGGCTTCGCCATGCGAACCGCGTGCTCAGGCGCCGCAGCATTCTCTTCGTCGTTTCCGATTTCCTCGATTCGGGATTCGGCCCCGCTCTGCGCGTCGCCAACCGCAAGCACGATGTGATCGCGCTCAGGCTCGGCGATCCGCGGCTCGACGATCTGCCCGAGGCCGGGCTCTTCCTTCTGGAGGATCCGGAGACCGGTGAGCGCGCCGTCTGGGATGCGGGCTCCGCGCGGGCCCGGCGCATGTATCGGGCGGCGCGGGCCAGACGCCGCGAGGAAACCAGTCAGATCTTTCGGCAGGCAAAGGTGGACGTGATTGATCTGGCGACCGACCGGCCGTTCGTGCAACCGCTCAGGGAGTTCTTCCGCGAGCGGGAGCGTCGTTTCCGCTAGGGGGCCGGGCATGCGGGATCTGTCGAAAGCCGTCGGCGCGTGGATCGCGGTGGTGCTTGCCGTGGCCGCCATGTCACCGGCCGCCGGCGCCGCGGGGGCCGCACCCTCGGTGTCCGCGGGGATCGCGCCCGACACGCTCGAGGTGGGACAGCCGGCTGAATACACGCTCACGGTCACGCTTCCGAAGGATGCCGGCCCGGTCTCGGTCGAGTGGAAGCCCGAGCCGTTCGAGATCCTCGGTTCCGCGGCGCCGGAGAGGAAAGCCTCGGGCGACCAAGTGATCGAGACCCGGCGCTACACGATCGCAACGTATCAGCTCGAGCGCGGCACCATCCCCCCGCCGCGCGTCACCCTCGCGGCGGGAGGGGACACGGCGGCGGCTTATCCGGAGACGCTGCGCATCGAGTTTCGCACGCTGCGGGCCGCCGGCGACACGGCGCTC
>JAGVPR010000058.1 GCA_020052115.1 Candidatus Eiseniibacteriota bacterium | reverse complement strand
ACCATCGTCGCGCTACGCAGGACGGCGATCGGCGCCCCGGATCGAGTCGCGCCTACCGAGCCGTCGTGTCGACCGCCGAAGGAAGAGGTCGCGGCCGTGTGGGCAGCGTCGGGCCCTGCTGGCTGCGATCCTGACGTGGAAGCCTGGTTCCGCCGCCGCTACGGCGACTACGCGGAGCGATTCATCGAGACCGCTGAGTTGCACGATCTTTGCCGAGCGCTTCGGCCCGGCCAGGATCTCCCGCGCTGGGTCTGGTCTCGAGGCGGCGGGTGGACGCGGACGGGTCACAAGCTCCTCTTCCGGCTCTGGGATCACGCTGGAAACGCCGTCTCGCTTCGCGCCCGATGCGTTCGCCCCGAGATCACGCCGAAGTCGCTCGCCCCCGGCGGCTTCTCGGTGCGCGGCCTTGTGCTGGCAGATCCCCTCGCGACCCAGTTTCTCAGCGGGTTCGTGCCCGACTGGTGGTGCCCGCGCGAGGTCATCGTTCTCGAAGGCGAGCCTGACTGGCTGCTCTGGGCTGCACGCCAGCGCGAGAGCGACGAGCAAGGACCGGCGGTGTTCGGCATCGAGTCCGGCGCATGGACCGCGAGCATCGCGGCCCGGGTCCCTGACGGAACTCGCGTCGCTGTCCGCACCCACGACGATGAGGCGGGCGCCGCATACGCCCACAGGATCGTCGCGACGCTGCGAGGCCGCTGCCAGATCTTCGTCGCCCGCGCGAAGGAGGCCTCGCGATGAAAGACGACAACGACCGCCTCCTCGAAGGTGCGCTTTCAGGTGACCCGTTCGACGGCATGGAGGAGCGCGAACCTCCAGCTCCACCGGATATCCGTGCCGTCGACGACGCCGCAGAAGCAGCCGGCTTCTGGCCGGCTCCGATTCCGCTCGGGCTGGCGGTGAAGGCGCCGCCTTTCCCGGCGAACGTCTTTCCCGCTTGGCTCGGTCGATGGATGACCGCCGTCTCCGAGAGCCTTCAGTGTCCGCTGGATCTTCCCGGAATGGTCGGGCTCGCCGTTCTTTCGGTCGCGGTAGGCAAGAAGGTAATCGTGCGGGTGCGGCCGGATTGGCCCGAGCCCGTCAATCTCTACGTGGCTGTGATTCTGAAGTCTGGGGAATCCAAGAGCCCGGCGTTCCGGGCTGCCATGCGGCCCGTTACGGAATACGTCGCCGAGGAAAGAAAACGCCTCGACCCCGAGATCAGGCTGGCGATGGCGCGCTTCGACGTCGCAGAACGGAGGCTCGAGCAGCTGAAGATCCGCGCGGCGAAGGCGGACAAACAAGAGGACCGGGAGAAGCTCGAGAAAGCGATCGAAGCGGCGGTCTTCGACGTGGCGGCTATTCGGGTGCCGGTCCCGCTCCGTCTGGTCGTGGACGACATCACGGCCGAGTCCCTCGATCAGGTTCTGCGGCAGCAGGGAGGCCGGATCGCGGTGATGAGCGATGAGGGCGGCCCGTTCGAGCTGATGGGAGGACGGTACTCGGAAGGCGTTCCGAACTTCGAGATCTACCTCAAGGGATACAGCGGTAGCGCGAGCACGACCGACCGAATAGGACGCGCCGGCGGGGAAGTCCGGGAACCGGCGATCACGATCGGCCTCACGATCCAGCCTGAGGTCCTCGCCGGTCTCCAGGAGAAGAGGGGCTTTCGCGGCCGCGGCCTGCTCGCACGGTTCCTCTGGGCTTACCCGCGGAGTCTCGTCGGCGAGCGCTCGGCGGACTCGCCGGTTCTACCCGAAACCGTTCGCGCGGATTACGAGGAGGGCGTCCGGAGACTGCTCGCGACTCCCGCCGAGCGGAACGACGAGGGAGAGATCGTCTCCGTTCCCATGGTCATGAGCCCCGAGGCGTACCTGCATCTCGTGGCGTTCAAGGAGGCCATCGAGCCAACGCTGGGACCGGCCGGTGAGATCGAGACGATCGCCGACTGGGGCAACAAGCTGGCGGGGACGATTGCTCGCATCGCCGGGCTTCTGCATGTGGCCGACAGGGCGCATGAGCCGGAGCGCTTGGCCGAACCTATCGGGGCGGGGGAGACGCTCCGGGCGATCCGACTCGCCGAGTACCTCCTCGCGCACGCCAGGATCGCGTTCGACAAGATGCAGGCGGACCCGGTCGGCCGTGGAGCGCGTCGCATCCTGGAGTGGATCGAGCGTAGCGGCGTGACGACATTCACGATTCGCGACGCCTACCAAGTCCTCAGGGCCCGCTTCACAGCGCCCGCGGAGATGGCCGCGCCGCTCGAACGCTTGGTGGAGCACGACATCATCCGGCCGCGGCCGGCGCCACCTCGATCGGGCGCTGGGCGTCCTCCGAGTCCGGCCTTCGACGTGAACCCCGCGATCCATACACAGAATTCACAGAATTCACGGAATCTGCCCTCGAACTCGCCGGATGGGAATTCTGTGAATTCTGTGTACGGTCTGGAGCCCTTCATCACGCGTTCACCCCAGGATCCCGGCGCCGTCGGCGCACCGCAGGAGGAGTACTGAGCATGTCCGAGACGCAGAAAGCCATACACACAATTCACGAAATCGGCGAGGTCCGGGTTCGGCCGGTCCCGAACGCCACCGACGGCCTGGTCGCATTCGTGTCCTGCCGGTACGGCGGGGTGTTCCTGAACGACATCGCGATCCGCCGGGATGCGTCCGGCCACCTGTTCCTGACCTACCCGAGGAAGCTCGGCTCGTCTGGACGGCCGCATCCGCTCCACCATCCGGTCGATCGCACGACGGCAGACCAGTTCGAGTCGGTAATCATCGGCCAGCTTCGCATGGTCATGGGCGCTGATAGCGAAGGTGGCGCGCGTCCGGAAGGGGGGCGCGCGTGACGACCGAACCCCTCCTCACTGTCAAGGAAGCAGCGGCGTACCTGCGCGTCAAGCCGAGGACGCTCTATCAGTGGATTTGGCGCGGTCGAATCCCCTCGCTTCGTGCCGGGGGTGCGGTAAGGTTCCGCCGTACGGAGCTCGATGCCTGGTTGGCAAGGCGCAACAGAAAGGAGACTCGCCTTGCGCCGGCCTCGAAACCTCGTTAAGCGCGGCGGCTGGTACTACGCCCGGATGTTCGTGAAGGGCAGGACGTACCGCCGCGCGCTGGGCACGCGGGAGCTGGAGACCGCCCGCGATCTTCTCGCCGGAACGCTCGATGACATCGAGCGGGAGATCCGGGAGGCGAGCATGCCCAATGCAGTGACGGTCTCCGAGTTCGCCGGGCGCTGGATGACGGAGTGGGTCAAGCAGCGCCGGAACGAGAAGGGGGTGAAGCTCACGGAACAGAGGTGGAAGCAGCACATCGAGCCGGCGATCGGCGTGATCGACCTGGCGGCGCTCACCTACGCCGACCTGCGCGCCCTCCGCACGCGGCTCGATGGACTGATGAAGCCTCAAACGGTCGGCCACGTTCTCTCGGACGTTCGATGCCTGCTTCGTTACGCGGTGGACGCAGGCGAGATCGTGAAGGCGCCCTGGCGGCGAGACCTCATGCCGCGGATCGCCGAGCACGCGCCTCGCCGCCTGACCGACGAGCAGCTCGATCGGATCCTGCTGTTCGCCCGGCCGAAGGAATCGCTCTGCATCCACCTGGCGGTCCACACGGGCCTCCGGTGGGGAGAGCTTCGCACGCTTCAGTGGAGGCACGTCGTCGATGAGCCCCGGCCGCACCTCGTTCTCGAGGGAACGAAGTCGGGGCGTGTTCGGCGCGTGCCGCTGTCGGCCGGGGCGCGAGAAGCGATCGAGGGATTGCGGAAGATCGCGGACAGCGTCTACGTCTCGCCGTTTCGTTCGAAGAACTCGTGCAACATCGCGTACCGGAGCACAGGGCGGATGCCGAAGGGCAACCGTGTCGTGTGGCACTGGCACCAGCTCCGGCACACGTTCGCGTGCTGCTACCTCGAGAGGGGAGGGAGCCTCGCGGCGCTCCAGCGGATGCTCGGGCATTCGACGAGCCGGATGACGGAGCGATACGCCGGGCTCTCGGACGAGGCCCTCTTCGCCGACCTCGATCGGGTCGAGCGCCGAACGGCGGCCGCGCACCAGGATCGCCCCAGGCGCAGCGGGGCGGCCCACGTTGCGTCCGAACGCAAGGTCGCGGCCGCTGGTACGCCCGTGGCGCTCTCGGGCGAACACGCGGCCGGTGGCGGCCGAAACGGCAACGGAAGTGGTCCCAAACGTGGTCCCATCCGCGTTCTTGAAAACACAAGAGCGCGCGGGGCCAACTCTTAGGGGGTTGCGATAACTCCTGCAAAACCGTTATTCACCAGTTCGAATCTGGTTGGCGCCTCCAACGCGGACTCGCTGAAAAGCAACACGTAACAGAAGAAACCCCGCCAGGCCGGAGAAGGCTCGACGGGGCTTTTGCTAATCGGTTTGCTAATCACTTCGCGCCGGAAGGCTCCCGGATGCGGTTCCCCCCCGGTGACTGCTCGGCCCGGCGCTACTTCTGCCGCACTTCTTCGAGCGCCAATCTGAGTGCAGAATCCATCTTCCGGGCCGCGTCTTCCCGCAGGCCAGGCAGGACGTGCGAGTAGGTGTCGAGGGTAATCCCCACGGTCGAATGTCCGAGGCGCTCTGAGACCACCTTCGGGTGAACGCCTTCGCGGAGGATGTGCGTCGCGTGGCCGTGCCTCAGGTCGTGGAATCGCATCCGAGGGAGGCCGGCGCGGGCCAGGAGTGTTATGAAGCCGTTCGTCAGACCGCTTGGTTTGGAGGGCTGCCCGTCCGGCTGTGCGAACACGAGGCCATGATCCTGGTAGTCGGGACCGATCTTGAGACGGTCCTCGGCTTGCTGGCGCCTATGCAGGCGCAACTGCTCAACGGTGAGAGTGGGGAGGGGGATGAGCCGCCGCCCCTTCTGGGTCTTCGGAGGCTTGAAGCAAAGACCGGACTTCGTTTCCTCAAGCGATTGACGGACAGCAACGGTGCCCGCTTGAAGGTCCACGTCGGACCACCACAACAACTGATACAACACCTGCGTCATACGCTTTCTTGCAAGAATGCCACCAATGTGCTAGAATGCAGCGCTCGATTAGACGAGTTTCTTGCAGCCTGCCCGACCTGATGACCGTGACCTCGGAGGCCGCCATGAGACCCTGTCACCCGTTCCCGAGAGAGCGCACTTCGCTTCACCGCATCGTCGGTTCTCTTCTCCCCCTGCTCTTCGTTGTCAAGGCGGCATCCGCGGACCCGGTTCTTGGCCCCGCCTTCCTCGTCGATCCGGCGACCCGGTGGCCCGCGGAGGCCACCGTGGCTGTCGCGCGGGAGACCTCGGCTCCGAACTACATCGTTGCGTTCGAGAACATTCTCGGGTGTGGCGCCGGAGACCGCTATTCCGGAATCGGGGTGATGGCCCTGCCGACGTCAGGACAGCCGGCATCGCAGGGTATTGTCTTGGACTCCGTTGAGATCTCTGCGGGCTCCGTGGATGGTCCCGACGTCGCCGCCGTCGGCTCGAACTACCTCGTCGTCTGGATCCGGTACGACGGTTCAGATGGGAACATCTGGGGGGTACGTGTGGACGAGGCGGGCATGCCCACTGAATCCCCGTTCCTCATCCTCGACCGCGCCGAGTCGTTCGGGAGGCCGAGCCTCGTCGGACTGCCGGACGGCAGTGCTCGGGTCGCTGCGGCGACATCGACCGGAATCTACGTCAACACCGTTCCGTCTGTCGGCGCGCCGCTCTCGACGGCCGGAATGTTCGTCGTGGCCGGCGGCAGCCCGGATATGGCCCGAGATGTGCCGACCGAGGACATCGTCCTCGTCTATCACAGCGGGTCTGGGATCCGCTGCGTCGCGCAGTTCGGGGGCTTCGGCGCCTGGTCGCCGTCGGTGCTCGTCGCTTCGGGTTTCTCGGTGAGCGTGGCGCAGGTCGCGGCTGGAGGAGGCCGGCAGTTTCTTGCCGTCTTCGACATCCTGCCGCGTCTCTATGCGGCCCGGATTTCCACTTCGGGGAGCGTTCTCTCCGTTCTCGATGCCGGTGGCTTCGCTGTCGAATCGGGGACCGGGCAGGTCCTCTCGCCGCACGTGACCCACGATGGATTCAACTATCAGCTCTGCTGGACGGAGTCCTTCACGCTGGACGTCAACGAGACCCTCTGGACAGCTCGGGTGACGAATGGAGGAGCCGTCCTCGACGGCCCGCCGCTGGCCGTGCGCCCCGGGATCGACGTGGTTCTCGAGCCTGCTATCGGGGGTGAAAGCACGCCACTCATCGTGTGGTCCGAGAAAGTGACCTACAACCCAGGCGTGGTGGAGCAGCTGGCGGACCTCTTCGGGCGCCGCCGCAACGCGTCCGGGACATTTCTGGATGCCTCCCCGAGGCGCATCTGGCGTGACTACCACCAGGACGGAGGGGCCGCGATCACGCGTATCAAGGGTCAGGGCTCCTACGCCGGATACGCGGTCGCGTGGTCGAGCGGGCAGTCGGCAGAGCCGGGGGCGGGGTTCGACATCTACGTGGCCCACTACGACGACGACGGCGTCTCCATCGGAATGAACGAGATGCTCTGCGGTGTCCCTGACAACCAGTTTTTTCCAGCTCTCGCAAACGACGGTGAGGACTTCGTCGTCGCCTGGTTCGACCAGGCCGGTACGGACATCCGCGGCGTAAGCTCGCACGACTTCTTTGCCGGCAGTCCACAAGGCAAGCTGATCTGGGACGGGACGGCGTTGGCTTATGCCGGCTCGCCGTCCCTGGCTTCCAATGGCACGAACTATCTCCTTGCCTCCCCGTACTCGAACCCGCCGAGTTCGTCGCAGATCGCCCTCGCGCTGCTCGATTCGGACGCGTCAGTTGTCGCCACGACCATGATCTCCAGGATGAGCTCCAATCTCACCGATCCACACGTGGCAAGCGACGGTGACGGCTACCTCGTCGTCTTCCGTCTGAGCAACGCGTCCGATACAAACATCGTCGGCAGGCTCGTCGATGCAGCAGGAGCGCTCGTGGGCAGCCCGATCTCGATCTGCGCGGCCACGGGGGTTCAGCAGTATCCGGCAGTTGCGTTCGACGGGGCCAATTATGTTGTGGCATGGCAGGACTCTCGCGCAGGCGGTGCTGACATTTACGCAGGGCGTGTCACACCGGGGGGAACGCCTCTCGACGGGGACGGTATTCCAATCATCGCAGCGACATCCGATCAAGCTGAGCCTGACGTCACGCACAACGGCTATCACACGATGATCGTGTGGAGCGATCCGTTCATCGGGACTCCGATTCCGCGCGGTGCGTACATGGATTTCGAGGGGAGCGTTGGGCCAGCGTTCACCATGTCAAACGACCTCGGCATGAGAGTCATGGCCGCCGGTGGCCATGATGGCCAATCGCTCGCCGTTTGGCTGGGCAACGCGTCGCCTGATCCGGGCGGATGGCGGCTGATCGCGCGTACCGTGCAGGACATCACCGTTGTTTCCGAAGACGAGGCGGAAGGCGCGGCGCCTCCCGCGCTCAGGGTCATCGGCTCGCCGGGAGCCGGACCGTTCACGCTTGTATCGCCAGGCGGCGGGATCGGCGGGATCCGAATCTACGATCCGGGCGGTCGTGTCGTCGCGCACCACGATGCAAGCGGCGCGCCTTCGTCGTGGACTTGGGATGGCCGCGACGCAATGGGCCGGCCGCTGCCCTCAGGGATTTACCTGGTGGAGGCCGGTCTCGGCAGGGAAAGGGGTCTGCGGAGTCGTGTCGTGATCGTGCGGTAGTTCTCGGGCTGCCGGGGCAATCTCTCAGCCTCCGCGTGGCTCGCGATCGCGCTGGCGCTCTGGCCGAGATGGAAGGAGGAAGGCGCCATGAATTCTCCTCTGAAGACGTTGTTGTGTGGACTCGTTCTGATCCATGGCCTGGCCGTGTCTGCGACGCTCGCTGCTGAGACGATTGAGGTTCCAGCCGGATCTTTCGAGATGGGTGAAGCTGGCGTGGCTGAGCCCGTTCACACGGTGACGCTGACTCACTCGTTCTTCATGGATCGCTACGAGGTGACGAACGCAGAGTACGCGTACGCCTTGCAGTGGGCATTGGGGCAAGGGACCATCAGCGTCTCCGAGGCGACCGGTATCGTCACGGATATGGCGAGCGGGAGGGAATTGATCTACCTCAACGAAGGCGGCGGGCAGAACCAATGTTGGATTGATTACGGAGCGGGGAGCTTCAGCGTTGTATCAGGGTACGAGCAGTGGCCGGTTGCTTACATGAGTTGGCACGGCGCCGCAGCGTATTGTGACTGGAGAAGCGGAATGGAGGGCCGGACTCCCGCCTACTTACACGCTTTCTCGAATGACTGGCCGTGCGGACCGGGTGGGAATCCTTACCTCGCAGACGGGTACCGGCTGCCAACGGAGGCGGAGTGGGAATACGCAGCCCAGTACGACGATGAGCGGGTCTACCCGTGGGGGAATACGGCGCCGGCCCCCGGGCTGGCGAACTACGGTTCAAACGTGGACCACCCGGAGCCGGTGGGTAGCCACCCGTCGGGGGATAGTTTTCTGAGCCTGAGCGATCTCGCCGGTAATGTCGAAGAATGGGTGAACGACTGGTACGGCGCCTATGGGTCCGGGCCTGAGACTGATCCCACCGGACAGGCTGGAGGTTCATATCGGATTCAGCGGGGCGGAGCGTACTGGCAGGCCGACACGTATCTTCGGTGCTCGGACAGGAGCGACTACGGTACGCCGCAATCGGGTAGCGGTTTGGGATTCCGCACCGTCCGGACCTCCGACCTGGTCTCCGTCGAGATCAGGACTTGGGGCAGAATCAAAGCAGGCTATCGTTGAGCGGGGAGAACCTGTCCGTCCCGAAAGGTACGCCACGAAGACAATGGAAGGAGGTCAGAACGGACTGACTGCACCGCCCGCCGGCGCTCGCCCGTGGTCCTGGGTCGGAGCACGATCAAATTCCTTTCGCACCCGCCGGCCCTCGATGTCTATCGCGAGCGCGGCCACCAGCGGCTCGCAGCGGTGACCTATTCCACGAAGTGCACGACCTGCATCTGGGGCTGCGAGATGGCCGTCGAGATGATCATTGATCAGTGGAACCCCTCGGTGCGGCGCTACCGGCGGGAGACGTTCTGCTACGGACCGAAGAGCTGCCGGACTTGCAAGGCCGGGCCGACGCGGAAGGTGCCCGGTCGGAAGGGAATGTCGTGGGAGGAGGAGGACTGGGTGGACGAGGAAGCGACGGCGCATCGAGGGCCGGACGATTGATGCGCGGCGTCCGAGGCCCCCATCGTCTTTCGCGAGAGCGGCACCCCATCGAACGTGATAAAATAGTCTGCACTGCAGTCCAGGCCCGCCCGGTCTGGCAACGGGAGGGAGACGCCATGCGCCGTGCCGCGAGCACGTTGTCCGCGATAGCCGCCCTCCTCGCCGCCGCCGTTCTGGCGATCACAGGGTCCGACGCGGCCGCGAACGAAGTGATCACGCGCGCCATTCAACCGGATCGGATGATCATCGAGCTTCGGTCCGAGCCGTTCGACATCGTCGCCGGAGCCGGCGGTCACAGCATCCGGATGCAGGGCTTCGGCCGTCTCACGTCTCCCGGGGAGCCGGCGCTCCCGCTCGAGAGGTTCCTGGTCGCACTGCCTCCGGGCGCCCGCGCGCTGTCCGCGGATGTCTTGAGCGTGGAGACGTCCTCGCTCCCCGGAATCTACCGGGTCGAACCTTCCCCTCCGATCATGTTCCTGCCTGACATGCTGGGACACGATGCGGCGATGAAGAGAACGCAGGAAGAGTGGCGGACGGTCCGCGACGCCGTGTTCCTGTCGGACGCCCCGTTCCCCGCCGCCGCGGCGTGGCTTGCAGGAAGCGGGACCCTGCGCGGGTATTCGTACGCCGCCGTCGCCTTCTGCCCCTTCACCTACAGTCCCGAATCCGGACGACTCGATCACCACAGCCGGATCGAGGTCTCGATCTCCTTCACGATGCCGCCGCCGGAGGCCGGCGAGGCGCAACGGTCCGGCCTGCTTGCTCTCGAACCGTCGGCGCGCGAGAAGGCCTCGCGGCTCTTCTCGAACTTCGGAAGCGTGGAACCGCTCTACAATGCCGCAGGATCACATGCGACGCCGCCGGAAGCGACCTACGACTACGTCATCATCACGGCGCAAAGTCTCGATGCCGCGATCGCGGCCTCGGATTTCCGGTCCTGGAAGGCCTCGCTGGGACACAACGTCAGAACCGTCTGGACGACGGACGGCGAGATTGCGAGCCAACCCGGTGTTGATCTCGCCGGGAGGATCCGGAACTTCCTGCGAAGCCACTACGCGACCTGGGGCATCCAGTACGTCCTCTTCGTGGGCGACCACGCCACGGTCCCGATGCGGGTCTGCTTTCCCGACCCGAACTTCCATGTCTACGACCCTGGGAATCCCAACCTCGTGGCTCCGGGCACGCCGACCGACTACTACTACGCGGATCTGTCGTACCCCGATGCGACATCGTGGGATCTGGATGGCGACGGCTACCTCGGCGAATACCCCCAGGACAGTCCGGACTTCCTCGCGGAAGTCTCCGTCGGACGCATCCCGGTCAACGATCCGGTTCGCATCACGTACACCCTCGACAAGCTGGTGACGTTCGAGCAGGACACGGGCGCATGGAAGGGGAACGTCCTCCACGGCGCGGCGATCCTCTTCTTTGAAAGCCAGGATCACAGCGATTACCCATTCGTCGATGGCGCCACATGCCTGGATTCGATCGAGACCGGGTTGATGGGCGGAAGAGTAATCACGCACTACAGCGAGCGGGCGGGGCTGGTGACCTCTCCTTTCCCGTGGCTGCCCGTCACCGAGTCCGCGTTCACGAGCGCGTGGAGAAACGGCCAGCACGGAATCGTGAACTGGTCGGGCCACGGCTGGAACGACGGCGCCTACCGCACCGTGTGGGCGTTTGATGACGGCGACGGGATCCCCGAGTCGAGCAACGGAGAAATGCAGAGCTACCGGCTCACCGGACTCGGAACCTCCAACTTGGATGACGACCACCCTTCCGTCGTCTTCGCCATCTCGTGCAACGTGGGGTATCCGGAGCCCAACCCCTACGGGAACTTCGGGATCGATTTGCTCACCGAGCCCGGCTGGGGAGCCTCGGCCGGGATCGTGAGCTCCGCGAGACCTGCCGCGGTCTCGAGGGATTGGAAGAACAATCCGGGCGGCACGGAGCAGATCTGTTACGACTTCAATCGCTATGTGATCGCTGAGGGGGAGAGGCTGGGAGACGCCCTCTACGACGGCAAGTTCGACGCCACGACCCAGTACGGCTGGGATCGCGTGTACGAGTTCATGAATCTCTACAACTTCAACCTCTACGGCGATCCCGCGATGCAGCCCGCAGGGGCCGTCGTGGGCGTCGCGGACCGCGCAGTCGCGGGCTCCGCTCCTGAGCTTCTTCTCGGAGCCGGGCACCCGAACCCGTTCGCATCATCCGTCTCGCTGCCCTTCACGCTTCCGGCCGCGGGCCCGGTGAGGATCACCGTGCACGACGTCGCGGGCCGTGTGGTCGCCACGCTGGTAGATCGGACGTACGCACCCGGGGCACGGACGGTCTTGTGGGATGGCATGGACGTTCGCGGAAAGCGCGTCGCGTCGGGCCTGTACTTCATCGTCGCGAAGGCGGGCCGCCACGAGGCGATCCGGAAGGTGATCCTGCTGCAGTGACGGCCTGATCCTGGATCGCGGGCCCCAGCGGGCGCCGGTCGATGCGCACCGAATCGCCCCAGGTTTCCCCCGGAGCCCTCGCTGAATGAGCACCTCCCCCAAGGTCGCGACCCGTCGGCGCCAGAGAAGAGGGATCATGACCGGCACTGACCGAAAGCTCCCCTGGCAAGGCGAACTCCTCTCCGTCCAGCCTCGCATCCGGCTCATGCGGAGCTTCGACCAGCGATCGCACTCCTACCTCGGCTACATCCTGCGCATCCGCGGGACAGTCGCCGGCGAGGCGAGGGAGTTCGTCGTCGCGATCGGCAAAGCGGCGCACGAGAAGCATCAGTTCCAATCGGGGGATCGCGTCTCAGGGAACGGTGAGCCTGTCGAGGATGCCCGGCTCGAGACCGCCGACCTCTACAAGGTGAGCGGGCTGAAGGTCACGGGCAGGGCAGGTGGGGCCGTGGCCGCACCGCCGCCAATCCTCGGCGTTCCCCCGGCCCTCGAGGTCTACCGCGAGCGCGGCCACCGGCGGCTCGCCGCGGTGACCTATTCCACAAAGTGTACGGCCTGTATCTGGGGCTCTGAGATGGCCGTCGAGATGATCATTGACCAGTGGAACCCCTCGGTGCGGCGCTACCGGCGGGAGACGTTTTGCTACGGGCCGAAGAGCTGCGCGTTCTACAAGGCCGGACCGACGCGGAAGGTGCCGGGCCGAAAAGGCATGTCGTGGGAAGAAGAGGACTGGATAGACGAGGAGGCGACGGCCCACCGCGGGCCGGACGATTGAAGACGACGCCACCTTTCCTGGCGCCCGTATCATTCCTATCGCGTGTCGCTGTTGGGGGCAAGAAGCGATAGGAAGACTATGACTTATCGCTGTGAACAACAACGGGGCCTCTCCGCGAGTCGGACGTGTGAGTCATGCCCCGGCGCGCGCTCGGCCTAGCACTGGAACGGGTGTTAGCTTGCTTCGCGAGTCTCACATGCAGCGAGACACGCCGCTCATGCGGCCGCGCGGGTTTCCTCCTCGTCTTCGGACGGACGCACGGCAAACTCCCGCTCGAAGTGCTCGAGTGCCTCCGTCTGCGCCCGCATGGCCAGCGAATGGACCTCCTCGTAGTGCGCCTCCAGTACGGCGACCACCCGCTTGTCCAGGAAGCCCCGGCGCTCCGCGTTCTTGATGATTCCGAGCAGCTCGTCTTTGCACATTCCCGGCCGGTACGGTCGATCCTCAGCGAGCGCGGTGAACATGTCCGCGACGGTCATGATCCGGGCGCCGGCGTTTAGCGAAGAGGCATCCAGGTGGAACGGATACCCCGATCCGTCGAGCCGCTCGTGATGGAAGGCGCCCCATTCGGCGATTCCCTGGAGTCCCTCCACACTCACGAGGACGGTGTAGGTGTGGTAGGTGTGCTGGCGGATGATCGCGAACTCCTCGGCGTCGAGCTTACCCGGCTTCTCGAGGATGCGGGTCGGGATCCCGAGCTTCCCGAGGTCATGGAGATTGCCCGCGACCTCCATGAGTTCGACCTCAAACTCCGTGAAGCCATAGAGGCGCGCGAGGGCGGCGGCCGATGTCGCCACACCCGAGGAGTGCGTGGCCGTGAAAGGAGAACGGAAGTCTATCATGTCCCGGAACATGGCCGAGACCGGCTTGAGATCTACAAGGCCGATCGTGCGCCCCCTGAGCGGTGCGCTCCTGATGAGAATCGAGTAGAGCCGGGGCGAGACGAGGTCGAGCCAGAAGTCCTCGCGTGCGGCCACAGGCAGAAAGTGCGCGACCGCCTCCGGGGCGATCGTCTGCCCGGAGAGGGAACTGATCCTTGCGACGATCTCCTCTTGCTGGTGCAGGATGAATCGAGAGCGGTCGATCGAGCGCTCGAGGATGTCCGCCAGCAGGAGGATCTGTGAGGCGAGGGCGACCGGCGTCTGCTCGACCTCCTGCCACTTGCGTGCGGGCCGGTGGTGGAGCCGCACGATCGCGGACCCCGGAGCGAGGATCCTCACCTGCCTCAGCAGCCGCTCGCCGAGCACGCAGTGGTCGTCGTAGTACTGAAGGGTCGAGCGTTGAATCGCGATCTTCTCCTCCGGGGCGAGCGCGCCGACGTCGTGGAGGAGGGCTGCGATGAAGAGCGTGTCGAGCGTGTCGGTATCGAGTCCCGACTCCCTCGCGATCTCCCAGGAGGCGAAGGCGACTCGCATCTGATGCTGAGAGAGCTCAGGGCTTGCAAGGTCGAGCGCGTCCGAAAGGGAGAGAAGGAGGTTGAGGAGACTCAGGTCGGTTCGTAAGTACACGTCATCCTCCCGATAGCGCCCTAGCCACGACCACAGAGAGCTATCGGCGGGACTCGTCCGTTTCTTGAGGTACTGTAGATCGCGCGGGCTCGGTGCGGCGGACGGATTCATCCGGGATGCCGATCCTGACAGGCGATCCAAGGCGGGGGTCCCTGATGTAGAAATCGTGGAGGTGACTGTCGAGCCAGCCCATGGCATATTGAATCGCGAGAGAGGCACGGGCCGAAAAGGCATGTCGTGGGAAGAGGAGGACTGGATAGACGAGGAGGCGACGGCCCACCGCGGGCCGGACGATTGAAACGGGGCTCTCAGCCCTTGCGTCTACTCCGCATCGCGCCCATCACGGCCGCCCCCGCCCCGAAGAGCAGCAGGCCCGCGGGCTCCGGAACGGGTCGCACCACTTCGTTGGCTCCGGCCCAGAAGGAGTCTCCGTTCGGAGTGGTGGACTGGATGTGAGACGCGGCCAGATACACGCCGTTGTTCCCGCCGGGCAACGAGAAGTCCACGAAGTTCAGCGCATCCGAATCCCCGAGGATGCTGAATGTGACCGACGAGTTGGTTGGCAGGTAGCCATTACCCGCATACTCGAAGAGGATGTCGTACCAGCCGTCGCCGTCAGCCTTGTAGGCGTTTGTTGCATAACCGAGCGTAGTGCCGGGCGGCGCCGCCTGCGGCGTCAGAGCCTGCGAGCCCTTGTAGTTGAGATAGACGCCATCCATCTTCGAGCTTCCGCCGGAGAGCGTGCCCGGGGTCAGGTTCGTCAGCACGAACTCCATGCCGCCGGCGATCGGATTGATCGCCACGGTTCCAAAGGGCGCGACCGCGGTTGTCGGCGGGCCCGAGAAGAACACATCGAGCGAGAGCACGAGGGCCGCAGCGGGGCTCGCAGCGACCGCGAGCCAGAGGATGGAGAGAACACCGAGGAGCGACAGAGCCGGGGTCTTCGTCATCATCTCTCAGTCCTCCGATGGTGAACGCCCCGCCGGCGTAATCGCTTGGGCGCTCAGCAGATCGCTACGTATCCAACGGGAGCAGGAAAACGTACTGGGATTATAGCACCAGGGCACCGCCGTTGCCATCATAAGTTATCGGAGTGCTCCTAATGGTCCTGGAGGCCCGAAATCCCGGCGGCATCCAGGGGCGACAAATCAGAGAAGATCACAGGCAAGGCTCTCCCGCAACCGGCGGATCTCGTCCAATCAGGATCTGGTATGGTTGTGCCACCTGCCGTTGTTCCGGTCAGAGACCGGCGACCGTTTCGGCGCGTGACGCGCCCGCCCGCGGAGTCCGCGCAGGGGGTTTCGTGATGCGGTCTTCTCGTCCCCCGAGGCATCCGGGCAACCGCTCGAGCCTCCTGGCCTCCAAAGTGATCCTCGTCACCGGCTTCATGATCTTCGGCTTCGCAGACGCCAGCGCCTCAGGCGTCTGGTCGGACGCCTTCTCCTTTCCCGGCACCGATGGCCCGGTGAGTTCATTGGTCGTCGGTGACGGGGATCTCTACGTCGGCGGAGCGTTCACGCGCGCCGGCACCGCTCCCTCGAAACATGTCGCGCAGTGGAGCGGCAGCGCGTGGAACGACATGGGGAACGGACCGGACGCCGCCGTCGGTTGTCTTGCGTGGTACGAGCACGCGCTCATCGCCGGCGGAGCATTCTCCCGCGTGGCCGGAGCCGGCGCGAAAGCGGTCGGCCGCTGGGACGGACAGTGGTCCGGCATGAGCGCGTGGCCGCGATCGTTCATCTCCGCTCTCGGGGTCATGAACGGGCAGCTTGTGGCCGCGGATGACCGCGCGGTGGTTGGGTGGAGCGGCCGGGACTGGGTGTTGACGGACCCGCGCTTCGACGGCGCCGTGCTCGCCCTCTTTGTTCACGACGGAGAGCTCGTCGCCGGCGGTACGTTCACCCACGTCACGGGGCTCCCCACGGGCGGCATCGTCCGCTGGGACGGCGCTTCGTGGAGGCCGATCGGCCAGAGTCTCAACGGCACGGTCCGCGCGCTCGCCACCTACGGCGGCGAGCTGGTGGCCGGCGGAGAATTCACGAGCGCCGGCGGCGACCCGGTGAATCACATCGCCCGCTGGGACGGCTCGTCCTGGCAGCCCCTCGGGGCCGGGACGGACAGACCTGTCCATGCGCTCGCCGTTTATGACGGCCTCCTCGTTGCCGGAGGCGAGTTCACCATGGCCGGAGGTGCGAGTGCCAACCGCGTGGCCGTCTGGGATGGCGCCGCATGGACCGCTCTCGGCAACGGGATGAGCGAAGGATCCGTCACGTGTCTCGCCGGCTACGAGGGCGAGATCATCGCCGGCGGGACATTCATCTACGCCGAGGGCGAGTGGGTGAGTCACATCGCCCGATGGGACGGATCCTCCTGGGGAGCGCTCGAGAGCGCGCGCACGCCCGGGGGCCTGAACGGCGCGGTCTACTCGATGGCCGCTTACCAGGGCGGGGTGGTCGCGGGCGGATCGTTCGCCACCGCCGGGCCGACCGCGGTCTCGAACATCGCCCTGCTGGACGGCGGGTCTTGGAGAGCGCTCGGCGCGGGTGTGGACGCGCTCGTCTTTGCGCTGCTGGAGCACGGCGGCGATCTCATCGCGGGCGGCCGGTTCACCCACGCCGGCAACAGATTCGCGAATCACATTGCCCGATGGGACGGCACCGCCTGGAGCGAGATCGGCTCGGGCGTGAACGGCGAGATCCGCTCCCTCTGCGAGTATCAGGGCTCTCTCGTGGCCGGAGGCTCGTTCACCGTCGCCGGCAACGTCCCCGCGAAGAACATCGCGAGATGGGACGGCACCTCGTGGAGCGCGATCGGAGAGGGGCTGCCGAGCGCCGTCACCTCCATCACGATGCATCAGGGCTATCTCTACGCGATCGGTTGCCTGGTCGGCCAGTCATGGTGGCAGACTCCATACATCGCGCGCTGGACCGGCGGGCACTGGGAGCCGCTTGCCGGGGCGTTCCCGCAAGGCGCATACCCCATTGATCTCGTCTCCTACGGCGGGCGCCTCGTGGCGTCCATCTACGAGGAACTGGACATGTCCTCGGCGGAGACCGTCTACGAGTGGGACGGGACGGACTGGGCTCCGCTGGAAGGGTTGCGGGGGACCGCACAGAGCCTCGCTGTCTTCGACGGAGATCTCGTCGCGGGCGGCTGGTTCGGCAACTGGATCTGGTTGGAGGACGGCATCAAGCGGTGGGATGGAACCTCCTGGAGCAATCTCGGGGAGGGAGTGAACAATCCGGTGAACGCCCTCTGCCCGCGCGGGGGAGATCTTTACGTCGGCGGCTGGTTCACGACCGCCGGGCCGTACGTTTCGTCCTACTTCGCACACTGGAGAGACGATGTCGTGGCGGTCACGCTTGCGTCCTTCGCCGTCGAGCGGCGCGGCGAGTCGGCCATCGTGCGATGGAGCTTCGCCGGTTCGAACGATCGCGTCGGATTCCACGTGTACCGCGAGGTCCCGGGTGAAGAGCGGCGGCCCCTCACGCAGACGCTCGTGACCGGCGGCCCGAGTTTCGAGTTCGAGGACGTCGCAGCCCCCGCGGCGGGCGCCGAGTACTGGCTGCTCGCGGTCGAGCGCGACGGGTCGGAGGAGTGGTTTGGCCCCGTGGTGCTCGCCCCGGCCTCGCCGCCGGCGGTTCTCGCCCTTTCCGAGGCGCGCCCGAATCCCTTCGGTGTGACGACGGCGTTCGAGCTGTCGCTTCCGCGTGCGGGCCGCGCGCTGCCACGGTGCGGATT
>JAGVPR010000132.1 GCA_020052115.1 Candidatus Eiseniibacteriota bacterium | reverse complement strand
ATCCGGCGCATGATCTTCCCGCTGCGCGTCTTCGGCAGCTTGTCCACGAACTCGATCTCCTGAGGCATCGCGAGCGGAGAGAGCCGCTTCCGGATGAAGTTCATGATCTCCAGCTCGAGATCGGAGTTGGCCTGGAAGCCGGGGCGCAGAGCGACGAATGCCTTGACGACCTCCATGTTCACCGGATCCGGCTTGCCGATCGCCGCCGACTCCGCGACCGCCTCGTGCTCCAGGAGCGCGCTCTCGATCTCGAAAGGCCCGACGAGATGACCGCCCGTGTTGATGACGTCGTCGTCGCGCCCGCTGAACCAGATGTAGCCGTCGGCGTCCACGCTGCCGCGATCGCCGCAGATGTACCACCCGTTCATGAACTTCCCGTAATACGTGGCCGAGTTGTCCCAGTAGGTCCTCATGAGGCTGGGCCAGGGCGGCCGCACGGCGATCAGCCCGACGCGGCCCGGGGTCGTGATCGGCTCGCCCGTCTTCGCATCCACGATGCCGGCTTCGAGCGCGGGGAACGGGCGGCCCATGCTTCCGGGCTTCACCGGCATGCCGGGCAGGTTCGTCACGACGATGGCGCCGGTCTCGGTCTGCCAGAAGGTGTCGTGGAAATCGAGGTTGAACGCCTCGCGGCCCCAGTGGACCGCCTCGGGGTTCAGAGGCTCTCCCACGCTGCACATGTGGCGGAGCGTCGAGTGATCGTGCTTGCGCACCGGCTCGAGCCCGTCCTTCATCAGCATGCGGATCGCCGTGGGCGCGGTGTACCAGACGGTCACCTTGTGCTTCTCGATCGTCTCGTACCAGCGCTCGCTCGAGAACCCGGCATCCAGCACCACCTGCGTGGCGCCGAGAGACCACGGCCCGATGATCCCGTAGCTCGTCCCGGTGACCCACCCCGGATCGGCGGTGCACCAGTAGATGTCCTTCTCCTTGATATCGAGGACGACCTTCGACGTGAGGTACTGCGCGAAGAGGCTCGAGTGGACGTGGAGCGCGCCCTTCGGCTTGCCCGTCGTGCCGCTCGTGTAGTGCAGAACGCTCGGGCTTTCGGCGTGGGTCTTCTGAGACTCGAATCGCTCGACCCGATGATCCTCCATCTTGTACCCGACCTCGCCCTCCTTGAGCGGCCGGCCCTCCTCGTGCGCGTCCACGACGATGATGTGCGCGAGGCTCGGCAGCCTCTCGAGTATCTTCCGCACCTTCGCGACGTGCTTCCGCTGCGTGATCACGGCCGCGGCCCTGCTGTCGTCCATGCGCGAGAAGAGAGCGTCCTCGCCGAAGGCGGAAAAGAGCGGCTGCACGACGGCGCCGGTCTTGAGGATGCCCAGGAAGGCGATGTAGAGCTCGGGGATCCGGTCGAGGAAGAGGCAGACTCGGTCGAGCGGCTTCACGCCGCGCGCGGTGAGGAACTCCGCCCAGCCGTTGCTCAGCTGGACGAGGTCCAGGTAGGTGTACCGCCGGAGCACTCCGGCGTGGTTCTCATGAATGAGAGCGAGCGTCTGGGCCCGCCCCAGCTCCACGTTGCGGTCCGAGCAGACCCATCCGATGTTGATCACTCCGCCGTCCGAGTATCCGAGATCCTTCTTCGCGACGTCCCAGCGAATTTGACGGCGGACCGCTTCGTAGTCGAAACCGGTGCTCAAGTGGAACCTCCTCAGGCGGAACGGCCGTTACCCTTCCAGAACCACCAAAGCCGCGGAAGAATCCCCTGTGTGAGTCAGGCTCAGGTGGATCTTCGTGACGCCCATGCGCTCAGCCACCTCGCGGGTCTCGCCGGCGAGCACGATCGCGGGCTTGTCCATCTCCTCGTGCACGACCTCGACGTCGTGCCACGACATGTTGCCCCGCTTGCCCGTGCCGAGAGCCTTGAAGAGGGCTTCCTTTGCGGCGAAACGGGCCGCGAAGAACGGCGCCGGTCGCGCCATCCTGCGGCAGTATTCGAATTCACCAGCCGTGAAGACTCGCTCCAGCAGCCCCTCCCCACCCCTTGACGCCTCGGCGGCGAAGCGATCCGCGCGCTCCAGGTCGAGCCCGACGCCGAGGATCACGATCCCGCCTCCTGCCGCGCGTTGCTCCATCGCAACCGGGCGCGGCTTCAGAGTCTAACACAACCCGTACTGAAACGCGTGACGGCGCGCTCGGCCCCGGCGTGAGCGGAAAACGCCCGTTGATTGCCCGCTTTTGTGGCAGCCTCGCAGCCGGGAGAGCCTACTCTGGACTAGGAGTCCGCGACCCCGTGCGATACAATTCGCCGGGTCATTGTCCCGCCCGAAGGAGGTCTGCTCATCATATGAGTCTCAGCACTCTAGCCCGATCCATCGCTGAATCTCCCACCCTCAAGCTCAACGAGGAAGCGCGGATCCTGAGGGAAAAGGGGGAGCCGGTGATCCACCTGGGCATCGGCGAGCCGAAGAACAAGGCGCCCATCCAAGCAATCCTCTCCGGCGCGGCGAAGCTCTCCGCGGGTGACATCAAGTACTCGCCCACGGACGGCATCCCGTCGCTCAAGAAGGCGATCATCCGGTACATGGAGGAGAATTACGACAAGCTCGTCGCTCCGGAGAACGTCATCGTCTCCTCCGGAGCGAAGCAGTCGCTCTACAACCTCCTCTACACCCTGCTCAACCCTCAGGATGAGGTGATCATCCTGGCGCCGTACTGGGTCAGCTATCCCGAGATGATCAAGATGTGCTACGGGGTGCCGGTCACCGTAACGCCGGAGGACGGCACGCTCCACCCGCGGATGCAGGACGTCGAGCGGGCGGTCAGCTCGTACACGAAGGCGATCATCGTGAACAGCCCGAACAACCCGTCGGGGCTCGTGTTTAGCGAGCAGTTCATCTCGGAGATCGTCGAGTTCTGCGAGCGGAAGAACATCTACGTCATCATGGACGACATCTACCACAAGCTCGTCTTCGACGGCGCGAAGCCGAGTCCCGCGTACAAGCACACGAAAAAGGATCTCGAATCGAGCCGTGTGATCGTCGTCAACGGGATCTCGAAGCTCTACGGCATGACCGGCTTCCGCATCGGCTGGACGATCGCGCCGAAGCCGATGGTCGAGATCATGACGAACGTGCAGGCCCAGACGACATCGTGCGCGCCGCTCGTTTCCCAAGCGGCCGCCGAAGGAGCGCTGAACGGCGTGCAGAGCAACGTCGAGGCGCTCCGGCTCCAGATCCAGAACAACCGGGACATCATCATGCGGGAGTTGGGCTCGTTCACCGGGATCCGCTGCCCGATGCCGAACGGCACGTTCTACTGCCTGCCGGACTTCAGCGCGTACGAAAAGAACTCCGTGAAGCTCTGCAGCTTCCTTCTCAAGAAGGCGCTCGTCGTCACGGTCCCCGGCAAAGAGTTCGGGATGGAGGGCCGACTGCGCCTGAGCTATGCGGGTACGGTCAAGGATTGCACGGAGGGGGTGGAGCGGATGAAGTGGGCTCTTGACCCGAACGCTCCGAACGAAATCTACATCGGCGACAGGAAGCTCATTAGGGACTGGCTATGAACAACATACTCGACGTGAAGACCCCGGGACAGGGGCAGGCGCTCGCACTGAAGTCCGATTACGGGCTGGAGCACCACGGGCTGTCGAACCTCCACCAGGTGTACTGGAACCTCCCGACGGAGGCGCTCTACGAGGAGATCGCGTTCCGGCGCGAGGGGATCATCTCGCACCTCGGGTCGATGGTCGTCCACACCGGCGCGAAGACAGGGCGCTCCGCGAACGACAAGTTCGTCGTCCGCGAGGCGGCGCATGAGCAGAATGTCTGGTGGGGGCAGTACAACCGGCCGTTCAGCACGGACAAGTTCGTTGATCTGTTCGCGCGCCTCCAGGGATACCTCCAGGGGCGCGACCTCTTCGTGCAGGACTGCTTCGCCGGAGCCGACCCGGACTACCGGCTCCCGGTGCGCATCATCACCGAGAACGCGTGGCAGAGCTTCTTCGCGCGGAACATGTTCCTCAAGCCCCAGAGCTTGGATGAGTACCGGCGGCACGTGCCGGACTTCACGGTGATCGCGGTTCCGTCGTTCCTGGGCTTTCCACAAGTGGATGCGACGCCCACGGGCACATTCATCGTTCTGAGCTTCGAGCAGCGGCTCGTCATCATCGGCGGCACCGCGTACGCCGGCGAGATCAAGAAATCGATCTTCACCGTGCTGAACTACCTGCTCCCGCTGCAGGGCGTGATGCCCATGCACTGCTCCGCGAACGTCGGCAAGGCCGGCGACGTCGCGATCTTCTTCGGGCTCTCGGGCACCGGGAAGACGACACTCTCCGCGGATCCGCTGCGGGGTCTGATCGGCGACGACGAGCACGGCTGGAGCGACAACGGCGTGTTCAACTTCGAGGCGGGCTGCTATGCGAAGGTCATCCAGCTCTCGGCCACGGCCGAGCCGCAGATCTTCGCCTGCACGCGCCGCTTCGGCACCATCCTCGAAAACGTCGTCTACGATCCGGTCACGCGGCACATTGACCTCGACGACGAGAGGATCACCGAGAACACCCGTGCCTCCTACCCGCTCGAGTACATAGACAACGCGGTCCCGGAGAAGCGGGGCCCGCATCCGAAGAACATCGTGCTGTTGACCTGCGACGCGTCGGGGGTCATGCCGCCGATCGCGCGGCTCTCCCCGGAGCAGACGCTCTACCAGTTCATCTCCGGGTACACGTCGAAGCTCGCCGGAACTGAGGCGGGCCTGGGCAAGGAACCGGAGATCACCTTCAGCACCTGCTTCGGCGGTCCGTTCATGGTGCACCACCCGTACAAGTACGCCGAACTCCTGAAGCGGAAGATCGAGCGCTACGGCGTCAATTGCTGGCTCGTCAACACCGGGTGGATCGGCGGGCCGTACGGCGTGGGGAAGCGGATCTCTATCAAACATACGCGGACCCTCCTGAACGCCGCGCTCTCCGGGAAGCTTGCGAAGGTCGAATACAAGACCGACCCGATCTTCGGATTCCAGGTGCCGCAGAGCTGCGAGGACGTGCCGGTGAGCGTGCTCAACCCGTCCGAGTCGTGGGCGGACAAGGCGCAGTACATGCAGCGTTACCGCTCGCTCGCGAACCGCTTCATCGAGAACTTCAAGAAGTTCGCCGACGGCTGCCCGCCGGAAGTTGTCAAGGCCGGGCCGAAATCGGCGATGGAGGTGGAAGCGGCGAAGAAGTAGCTCGCGGATCTTCGCGGGGATGTGAACCGGGCCTTCGCGCTCGTAGGCGGGCGCAGAGGCCCGGAGCGTATCGAGGCGTGCGAGCGGCGAAGAAGCCGCCGCGCTTCCCTGATGCCCGAAACACCCAAGCCGCTTCTATCGTACTGCTCCTGGTAACGCCGGCTGGAAGCGCCCTCGGGGAGGATCCGATGCTCTCGATACGCGATCTCGTCAAGGTCTATCCAGGCTCCGTCGCCGCCCTTCAGGGCATCCGCCTCGACATCCCGAACGGCATGTTCGGCCTGCTCGGCCCTAACGGTGCCGGCAAGACAACCCTCATGCGCATCGTGGCCGGGCTCCTCGAGGCGACATCGGGGGAAATCGAACTCGACGGCGCGAACCTCTCGGCCTCGCCGGAACGGATCTGGTCGCAGCTCGGTTATCTCCCGCAGGAGTTCGGCTTCTACCCGCACCTGACTGGCGAGCAGATGCTCGCCTATCTGCTTCGCCTGAAAGGCGTGGACGCACACGGCGGGTTGCGTCCACTCTGCGCGGCGCTCCTCGAGCAGGTGAACCTGTCCTACGCCGCGAATCGCAAGCTCAAGTCGTACTCGGGCGGGATGCGCCAGAGACTCGGCATCGCGCAGGCGATTGCGGGCAACCCGCGCCTCATCATCGTGGATGAACCCACGGCGGGGCTCGACCCGGAGGAGCGGCTCCGTCTCTACCGCACGCTCGCGGAGCTGGCTGCCGACCGGATCGTCCTTCTCTCGACGCACATCGTGGAGGACGTGGCCGTCCTCTGCCCGCGCTTCGCCGTGATTCGCCAGGGCCGCCTCATCGCCGAAACGACGCCGGGCAAGGCGCGCGCGGCGATCGAGGGAGCGATCTTCGAGGGCGAGGTTTCGCCGGCCGAACTCGAGAGCCTCCGCGCCACGCGCCACGTGACGCAGGCGATCCTCGTGGAGGGGAAGAACCGCGTCCGCGTCTACGACCCCGCGGGGAAGCCGCCGGACGGGTTCGGTCCCGTGACGCCGACCCTCGAGGATGCGTATCTCGTGATGATGCGTGACGGCGGCGCTTCCGGAGGCGGACGATGAACCGCTCCCGCCTGGGAGTGATCTACCGCCAGGATCTGAGCCGCGATCTGGCGAGGCCGCTCATCTGGATCCTGATACTGATCCTGGGGCTCACCGCTTGGGGGCTCTCGATCGGCGATGTCACCATCTCCTCCGGCAACAGCGCGGTCGGCGGCACCAAGGCCTGGATCACATCGGAGTTCGCAAACGCCAAGATGCTCGCGATGGTGATCTTTCTCTGCTACTCGTTCTTCCTTGCCGTCGCGGCCGGCATGGTGATCATGCAGGACGACGAGATCAAGATAGGCGAGCTGCTGCACGCGACACCGCTTCGCCCAAGCGAGTACCTCTGGGGCAAGTTCCTCGCCATTCAGACGAGCTTCCTCGTCGTCCTCGCGGTCCATCTCCTCTTGACGATGTTCTTCAACCACATCATCCCGAACCCGAAAGCGGCTGAGGTCCGGGGCCCGTTCGCGCTGGTGAACTACCTGAGGCCGGCGCTCGTCTTCGGATTGCCTCTAGTGACCTTTATCGCGGGAACCTCGTTCGCGATCGGAGAGCGAACACGAAAGCCGATTCTCGTCTTCGCTCTCCCGGTGGCGGCGGTGCTCATCAGCGGGTTCTTCCTCTGGGAATGGGCGCCCTCGTGGCTGGACCCGCGCATCAACCGCGTGCTGATGCTCCTGGATCCGGCGGGAGTGCGCTGGCTGAGCGAGACGTGGCTCAAGGTGGACCGCGGGGTGGACTTCTACAACAAGTCCCCGATGAGCTTCGACGCGGGCTTCATTCTGAGCCGGCTGGCGTTCATCGCGATCGGAGCCGGCGCGGTCATCGCCGCGCAGCGTCATTTCGCGGCCACGCTCCGCGGCTCGCCGGCGAGGCGCGCCT
>JAGVPR010000308.1 GCA_020052115.1 Candidatus Eiseniibacteriota bacterium | reverse complement strand
GGCCACGGAGAGGCTCGAGGCGGAACGGAAGCGGCTCGAGCAGGAGGCCCGGGACGCGGCGCTGGAAGCAGCGCGCAGGTTGGCCGGCGCCTCGAAGGACACCACGCCCCTCGATCAGGAGGCGGTCAAGGAGAAGGTGAAGCAGGAGGTCGAGGACCGCCTGCGCAGGCTTTTCGGCCGATGACACGGCGTCCCCGCCGGCTCGGGGCCCGCCCCTGCGCGATGCCGCGAGGCCCCACGAAGGAGGATGGATGACGTTTCAGCACGGCGCTTTCGAGATCACGCCGGTCGTCACCGGCACACTCGGCCTCGACGGCGGCGCGATGTTCGGTGTCGTGCCGCGCTCGCTCTGGCAGATGGCCCATCCGGCCGACGACAGGAACCGCGTCACGCTGGCCACGCGCGTCCTCGTGGCCCGCGCCGGCGCCCGCGTATTCGTTGCGGACTGCGGCGTCGGCGACAAGAACAAGGACCGGTTCAACGAGATCTACGCCGTCACCCATCGCTTCGGCGGCAGTACTCGCAAGCCGCCGCTCGTCGCCGCGCTCGAGGCGCACGGCATCGCGCCGGACGATGTGACCGATGTCCTCCTCACCCATCTGCACTTCGATCACTGCGGAGGAGCGACCTACCGCGACGGGGACCGAATCGTGCCCACTTTCCCGAAGGCCACGTACTACGTGCAGGAGGAGCACTGGCGATGGGCGCTCGATCCGACGGAGCGTGACCGCGCCTCGTTCCTCGCCGACGACTTCCGGCCGATCGAGGAGGCGGGCCGCCTCAAGCGGCTCGACGGACCCGGCCCGATCGCGCCCGGCATCGAGAGCGTGATCGTGAACGGACATACGCCCGGGATGCAGCTCTTCAAGTTTCTGGACGACGCCGGCCGCGTCGTCTTCTACTCGGCGGATCTGTGGGCCTTCGCCTCGCATCTCCCGCTTCCCTACATCATGGCCTACGACCTCTACCCTCTCACCACACTCGAGGAGAAGAAGCGGATCTCGACGCAGGCGATCGAGGAGGATTGGCGCGTCTGCTTCGAGCACGATCCGAGGTTCGGCCTCGGGCGCGTCGAGACGTCGGGGAGAATACTGCAGGCCGTGCCGGATGCGGCCCCTTCCGAGGGCGCCGACGGCGAGGCCGTCAAGTAGCGCCCGGGCCTCAGCGCAGATAACACGAGGGGAGCCGAGACCGGCTCCCCTTTGTCGCAAGACGCCGCGCCGATTCGGCGCGCGGCGCGACTCACCTAGCGCGCCGCACCGAGACGCTTCGAGACATCGTCCCAGTTGACGACGTTCCACCAGGCCTTCGTGTACTCGGCACGCCGGTTCTGGTATTTCAAGTAGTAAGCATGCTCCCACACGTCGAGGACGAGAAGCGGCACGATCCCCTGCGCGGTCAGATCTTGGTGTTTTTCGGCCTGCAGGATGAGCAGGCGGCCGCCTTGCGGCTCCCACCCGAGGATCCCCCAGCCGCCGCCTTCGACCGCGTTCGTCGCCGCGGTGAAGTGCTTCTGGAATGCGTCGAAGGAGCCGAAGTCCTTGCGGATCTGGTCGGCCAGATCGCCCTTCGGCTCCCCGCCGCCCTTCGGGCTCATGTTCGGCCAGAAGATCGCGTGCAGAAAATGCCCCGACCCATGGAATGCCACCTCGCGCTCCCAGTGCTTCACCATCGCGAAGTCACCGGAGGTGCGCGCTTCGTCGAGCTTCTTCAAGGCGTTGTTCAGCCCGTCCACGTACGCCTGATGGTGCTTGTCGTGATGAAGACGCATGGTCTGCTCGTCAATGTGAGGCTCCAGCGCGGCGTAGTCATATGGGAGCGGGGAAAGTGTGTACTCGGCCATGATTCTCCTTTCCGCCCGACAGGCGAATGATATGAATCGGAGTCGCTACTCGGATTCAGCGCCAAAGCCGAATCGCCGTCACTGTAGCGCGCCCTGAACACCAGCGCGAGCCAGCAGGCCTCGCAGGGTTCCGGTATCAAGACCCCGCGGGGGCCCAAACGATTCGCAACTCGATGCCAGGGAGCCTCTTCGTTACGAAAAACGGCGAGTGAGCCCGCCGGACGCGGCCTTTGGCTTGCAGATCCAAATGCGTTTGTAGTATAATGATAAGGTTGTGACTTAGCCCAATTCCGGGCACGAGAAGAACACCGATCCCCTCGGCGCCTTGGCGCGGGAAAGGACCGCCATGCTTCGACTTCGGCCAGCCCGTACCCTCTCCGTACTTGGCCTATGCCTCATCATCCCGGCGATCGCGACGAACGCCGAGGCCTTTCGGATTGCCAACTGGAACATCCTGAACTACCCCAGCGCGATGGGCTCGACTCGAGAGCCGTACATGCGGACGGCGCTCGCGGCCGCCCAACCCGACATCGTCGTGGTGCAGGAGATACAGAGCGACGCCGGCGTGGCGCAGTTTCTGAACAACGTGCTCAATACGATACAGCCGGGACAGTGGGCCGCCGGCGAATTCTTCAACGGCCCCGACACCGACAACGCGATCTTCTACCGGATTTCGGCCTTCACCTATCTCGGCTACACCCGGATCACAACCGATCTTCGCGACATCAACGAGTATCGCTTTCGTGTCGCGGGCTATAGCGGCGTCGGCGGGGAGTTCCGAGTCTACTCGACCCACCTGAAGGCCGGCGCCACATCGTCCGACGAATCGCAGCGGCTCGTCGAGACAACGATCTGGCGGAACTTCATGAACGGCAACCCGGCGGGGACGGCGTTCCTCGCCTGCGGCGACTTCAACATCCGCGCGAGCACCGAGGCGAGCTACCAGAAGCTGCTCGAGAATCAGGCGGACAACGACGGCCGCTGCCACGATCCGATCAACACGCCGGGGACCTGGTACAACAACGCGGCCTTCACGGCGATCCACACGCAGTCCACGCGGACGACGTCGCTCGGAGACGGCGGGGCCACCGGCGGGATGGACGACCGGTTCGACTTCGTTCTGTCGTCCGATGCCTTCGACGACGGGGAAGGCCTCTCCTATATCCCCGGCACGTACAAGTCGTACGGGCAAGACGGCCAGCATTTCAACAGCACGGTCAACGCCTTGCCGTTGAACGCCGCCGTCGGACAGACCATCGCCGACGCGCTCTACTACTCGTCCGACCACCTACCCGTGCTCGCGGACTTCCAGGTGCCCGCGAAGATTGACGCGCCCACGGTGCTCGCCTTCGGGACCGTGATCGTCGGCGCCCCGGCGGTGGTCCTCGGCCTGCCGGTGGAAAACGGCGCCGCGGCGCCGGCGGATGAGCTGAACTACACGCTCTCGGTGCCTGCGGGGTACTCGGCGCCTGCCGGGCCGTTCACCGCGCTCTCGGGCGCGGGGGCGAACCTCCACAACATCACGATGGACACGGCCGCAAGCGGCGATCGCAGCGGCACGGCGGATGTGGCATCGAACGACGTGGACTTCCCCGTCTGGAGCGTCACCTTGAGCGGCGCCGTCTTGGACCATGCGCAGCCGTCGCTCTCAGCCTCCTCGGTCGTCACGGCCGGCGCGCTCGATTTCGGCGCGCACTCGCCGGGCGGATTCTCCGACCAGAATGTCGCGATCCACGACTTCGGCTTCAACGCGTATCAGGCATCGCTGGAGATCCACGGCGCGGACTTCACCGGCGATCCTCGCTTCTCCCTGCCGGGCGGCTTCTCGCCGGCCACGGCCGGCGCTTCGCCGGCTTCGTACGCCGTGCATTTCGACGACACCGGCGCGACGGATGGGATCTATACCGCGACGCTCACCTTCCACACGCGTGATCCGCAGGCGATCCCGGGCGCGACGAGCCGGCCGGATCTCGTCGTGGACCTGACCGCGGTGGTGTCGAGCGGGGCGGTGGCGGTGCTCGATGACTCGCCGGGCGTGACCCGCACGCGGCTCTATTCCGCGGCGCCGAACCCGCTCCGCTGGCCGGCTGTGATCCGCTACGACGTGG
>JAGVPR010000304.1 GCA_020052115.1 Candidatus Eiseniibacteriota bacterium | reverse complement strand
GGCCGCGGCCGCGAGCGCCACGAGACCCGGGCCGCGCACCGGCGGCAGAAGACGGCTCCACCAGAGCCACGCATAGGCCGCGACGCCGCCGAAGGACCAGATCCACGGCTCAGCGTTCAAATTGACGGGGTGTTCCCAGGCGTAGCGCTCGATGTGGAAGAGGTGCATCGCCACCGCTGCGAGAAGCCCCGCCGTCGCGGCCCACAGGACCACGCGCCTCTCGCCGGCCGGCAGATCGGAACGCCCCCAGCGTTCCAGTCCGTGCGCGGCCAGGACCCCGATGACCGGCGCGATGGCGACGAAGTGGCGCAGGTAACCGATGCTCGCGCCGAACGGGATCTTCTCCCACCCGAGAAGCACGAGGACGACGAACTGCACCATGAAGATCCATCGCAGGAGATCGCGCGCCCCCTCCCGCCCGTCCAGCCGCCGGCGGCGGATCCATCCGGCGAAGAAGAGCGGCAAGATCACGCCTCCGGTCACCAGAGGGAAGCTCCTGAAGTAGTTCGGGAACGGAAGCGGCTTCAGCGAACGCGTCATCCGGCCGTGGAGAATCGCGTTCGGCAACCAGAGCGGATCGCCTTCGGCCAGTGTGCCGCCGAGGCTCCAGAGCACGAGCGGCAGCGCGGCCAGAGGGAGCACACGCCAGCGCTTTGCCATGAAGACGGGCAACAGAAGGAGCGGCACGACCGGCGCCATCTCGAGCCGCGCGAGCGGGAGGAGGCCGGCGGCGAGCGAGGCGAGCGCGAGGCGGCCCGTCAGGCCGAGCCAGAGCGAGAGCGCGAGGCAGAGCGCTGCGAGCGGCTCCGCGAGCGCGGAGTATCCCAGGTTGAAGACGAACGGCTGGAGCGCCGTGAACGCCACCGCGGCGAACGCCGAGCACACGCCGGCGGCCCTCGCGAGACGCGCCGTGACGAGTAGCGTCAACGCGGAGATGAGCGCCGTCATGAACTCCACGCCGCCGTAGCCGAGGCGGGCCGGCAGCGCGTAGATCAACATGAACAGCGGCCGTCCCCAGATGTGGATGAGGAGTTCCGGGTGCGCGAGCGTGCGACGCACGAGGAAGTACCTCGAGACGTCGTCGTCGTTCATCGTGCCGGAGGCGAGCCGTCCGTAGACGATCCAGAGCACGAACATGACCGCGGCGAGCACCTCCGGGCCGAACCGCTCGAGAGGGCCGGGTGAGGGTGCACCGGCCCTGCGGGACGATGTGGAGCGCGTGGCCGGCATTTTCGTCCTCAGCCCTCTCGCCGCCGGCGGCCCAGAGCCCGCCAGACGTAATAGACCGGGACTCCCGCCAGCACGATCCCCATTCCGACGAGGCCGCGCGGGCCGCCGAGAACAAGATCGCTCCCGATCGTGAAGAGCGTCACGACGATGAAGAGGACCGCGGGCCAGGGCGAGAGCGGCATCGAGTAGCCGGAGTGAACGGGTCCGCCCGAGAGGCGTTCGCGGCGGCGCAGGACGAGCAGCCCGGCGATCGAGACGGCGTAGAAGAACCAGGTCGTGCTCACAAAGAGCGAGGCGATTTCATCGAAGCCGCGCGCGAAGAGCAGCACGGCCACCGTGAAGACCCCCTGGAAGAGCAGCGTGTTCACCGGGGAACCGGTTCGCGGGTGAACGCGGCCCAGGGCGCGGAACAGCATGCCGTCGCGGGCCATCGCGTACGGAACACGCGCACCCGTGAGCGTGCTCCCGTTCAGAATGCCGAGCGTCGAGATGACGACGAGCACGGCGAGCACGGCGCCCCCGGCCGGCCCGAGCGCGCGCGTGAGCGCAACGCCCGCGATGTTCTCCTGTCCAGGCATCTCGGAGGGGCTGAGCAGGTAGATGTACGCCGCATTCGCGAAGAGGTAGATCGCCATGCACGCCGCGGTTCCGAGGATGATGGCCCGCGGCACATCGCGCGCCGGGCGCGCCACCTCGCCGCCGACGTAGGTCACGTCAATCCAACCGTCGTAGGTGTAGAGGATCGTCACGAGCCCGAGCGCCATCGCGATCGGGAGCGAGTGCGCGGGATCCGGGCCGCTCGACGGCGCCGCGGCCGTGAAATGGGAGAAGTCGCCCCGGCGCGAGAGGAACGCGACGGCCGCCATGGCGAAGAGTCCCACCGCCTTGGCCGCGGTGAAGGCGTTCTGCGTTCGGGTGCCTGACTTCACGCCGAGGCAGTTGACGATGGTGAAGAGCAGCGCGGCGCCGATCGCGAGCGGTTTCTGCGCCCCCGGTCCGAGCCCCATGAGCCCCGCGAAGTAGATCGCGAAGACGGTCGCGATGCCGGCGAGCACGGCGGGGCGTGAGATGAGGATATTCGTCCAGCCGAACGCGAAGGCGATGGCGGGTCCGAAGGCCTCGCGCAGGAACACGTATTGTCCGCCGCTCTTCGGGTGGCGCACGCCCAACTCTGAGACTGCGAGGGCGCCCGCGAGTGAGAGGAGCCCGCCGATGATCCAAGCGGCGAAGATGAGCCCGGCGGAGGGCAGGACCGCCGCGACGGAGGCGGGCGCGCGGAAAATGCCGGAGCCGATGATGAGCCCGACGACGAGGGCGGCCGCGTCCCAGAACGTGATGACGCGGCGCAGATCCCCTGTGGATGAGTGACCGTCGGGGCGCGAAACGGCTTCGGACATGGGGGGATTCTAAGCGTCTCGGCAGGAGATGACAACGAGCGGCCCGCGCCGGTGGATGCCGGCGCGGGCCCTGCCGGCTGCTAGTCGAAGACCTTCGCGGTCGCCTGATAGGCCGCGTGCATCTCCTCGACGGCCAGCTCTACCGTCGCCCACTCGCCGCTCTTCAGGCTCTCGGAAACGAGCTTCACCTTCTCCTGCAGCTCGGCGCGCGCCTTCTCGAACGGATCGCGCAGCTTCGCGCGGCGCTCGGACAACTCCGCGCGACTCAGCGTGTCCATCTCGGCCTCGAGAGCAGGAAGGTGTGCGCGCAGGGAGAGCACGTCCTTCTTCGGCATGTCGTAATGGTAGATCTTGTAGAGAACCGCATGGAAGTCGGCCATCTCCGGGAGGGCCGGCCGGATCGTGTGCACAAGCCCTTCGAAGGCGCTATGCAGCTCCTCGGCGGCCTTGAGCAGAGCGTCCTTGTTGTGCGCCGCGAGCGCGACCCCGTACTGCAGCTCGGCCACGTGCAGTCTGTCGAGACCCTTCTTCCACGCATCCTTGCTGTCACGGAGGATTCCCGGCAGCTCGGCCTTGGCCACGGCGGCGACATGCTCGGTGATCTGCGGCCACAGGGTCCGCATCATCGTCGTGTCCTGCGCCGGGTAGGCGGTGTGCCATAGCGGATAGATGACCTCGTGGAACGCGTCGAGAGCGGGAACATCGACGGATGTCTCTGCATCCAATGAATCCGCGCAGTTGACCTCGACCGCCTTTTGCTCCGTCTGGGCCGCCGCCGGCGCCGCGAGCACCAGGAACACCGCCAATGCTGTGAACAACGTCTTCATCCCATCCTCCTTCCCGGTTTACAAAGCACGGACGCTGCGCCGGGCGGGGCGCCTTGGAGCAAACCATGACTATACGACGCGGCGTCCTTCGGGATCAATGCACCGTCTTGTCCTCTGTCCGCGTCCGCGTCCCATTCCCGCCTGCTTCTGAGCGCGATGGACCGACTTTTCGGTTGCCGTCCGTTTTGCCGTGGTGGTATCCTTGTGCCACGCAAGAAAGGAGGTGATCCATTGGTAGACAAACAATGGACATGCGAGGTGCCTGTACCCTAGGCAGCCGCCGCGAGAAGATCGCAGGGAGGTTGCCTGCGTAATCTCAAACAGGACACCGGACCCGGAAGTCCTCGAACTCGTCCGGCGAGGCGGCCTAAACCGTCAAAGCTTCCGGGTCTCTTCTTTTTCTTGCCCCGCCTCCGCTGCCGCGATCATCCGACGCCCTTGCGCCTAGTCTTGCCCTCAGATAGCGTTCGCGTTCTGGACCGGGCCGCGTCGTCCCGCCCATGCTGGGCGGTCCGGTTTCTTGCAGACCTATGGAGGGAACGTCCATGTTAAACGTCTGGAAACGCGACCGCTCCCGTATGTTCGTCCCCCGGATCGCGGCGATCGGCGCGATCTCGGGGGGGATCGCCGCCCTGTTCCTCTTCGCGGGATGCCAGCGCGCGGAGCAACAGGCGGAGACGCAGACGAGTCAGGCGCCGCCGGCATCCGCTTCGATCGATCCCGTCGCGCGCGGCAAGTATCTCGTCACGGTCGGCAGCTGCAATGATTGCCACACGCCTTGGAAGATGGGGGAAAAGGGGCCCGAGCCCGACATGACGAAGTATCTCTCGGGCCACCCGCAGGAAATGGTCGTTCCTCCTCCGCCGCAATTGTCCGAAGGCCCGTGGATGTGGCTCGGCACCGGAACGATGACGGCGTTCGCCGGGCCGTGGGGGGTGAGCTACACGGCCAATCTGACGCCGGACGATGAGACCGGTATCGGGGTCTGGACCGAGGACATCTTCATCAATGCGATGCGAAGCGGGAAGCACTGGCGGCAAACCCGCCCGATCCTGCCGCCGATGCCATGGTTCAGCCTGGCAGCGATGACGGACGAGGATCTCAAGGCGGTGTTCTCGTTCTTGAAGTCGCTGCCGCCGATCAAGAACATGGTGCCCGAACCCGTGATCGCGCCGGCCCCGGGGACGTAGCCGAGGGGCGGCCATCGGGTCACGACCGGGAGCCGCCGGCGGCGCATCGCCGGCGGCTTC
>JAGVPR010000248.1 GCA_020052115.1 Candidatus Eiseniibacteriota bacterium | reverse complement strand
GCGGAGGGCGGCGATCGTGTGCGCGTGCTCGCGCGATCGTCCAGCCGGCGCGATGAGATCGCGCCATACGTCTCGCGATGGCACGAGGGCGACGTCCTCGACGAGGTCTCGCTCCGCCGGGCGGCCGCCGGGGCCGACGCGATCTTCCATCTTGCCGCGCGCGTGGACTTCCGGCTCGACGATCCGCAGGGAATGTGGCGTGTCAACGTCGAGGGCACCGAGAATCTGATACGGGCCGCCGAAGCCGCCGGCGCGGGCCGTCTCGTGCACGTGAGCACGATCGGGGCGGTCGGCGCGCCGACGGAACCCGTCCCCGTGGACGAGACCTTCGAGTGGAACCTCGGGCCTCTCGCCATTCCGTACTTCCGGACGAAACGCGAGGCCGAGGAGCGCGCGCTGCAGAGTTCGCGCGCCGGCTTTCCGGTCGTCGTCGTGAACCCCTCGATCACGATCGCGCCTCCGTGGAGCGGGCGGCGCCCGCGCGCCGCTCTCGCGCGGCTTCTGTCGGGGCCGGCGCTTCCGTTCTCCATCCGGACCGGCCTGAACCTCCTCGATCAGCGTGATGCCGCTGTGACGATCGCCGCCGCGGCGCGACACGGACGGCCCGGCGAGCGATACCTCGTGACCGGGGAGAACAAGAGCCTCGACGATCTGCTGGCTCTTGTCGAGACCATCACCGGAGTTCGAGCTCCGCATCGGCACGTGCCTCGCGGCGCGCTGGTTGCCGGGGCCGCCGTGCTGGAGGGCGCGGCCCGCGTTCTAGGGCGAACGCCTCGAGCGCATCGAAGCCTTGCCCGGCTCGCGGGTTTCTACTGGTTCTACGATGCCGCGAAGGCCCGGCGCGAACTGGGCCACACGTCGCGGCCTCTCGCCTCCACGCTCGAGGAGATCGCACGGGCCGTCCGCGGATAGACGAGCGCTCCGTAACGGCGGAATCCGCGGGCGCGGCGGCGGGCGGGGATGCTGGCGGCCCGCGGTACGCATCGGGTACAATGTCCCTAAGCTTCAATCGTCGCCATCCGTCGGGGACCGCCCATGAGAGCGAACCACCGCAAGCTGAAGGAGATCACCCTCGAGCGAGAGCGGCTTCTGGCGCTCTACCGCGTGATGTACACGTCGCGGCGTCTCGACGACGAGGAGATGAAGCTCAAGCGGCGGAACGAGATCTACTTTCAGATTTCGGGGGCCGGCCACGAGGCGATCACCGCGGCCGCGGGGCTCGTCCTGCGTTCGGACCAGGACTGGTTCTATACATACTATCGGGACCGTGCTCTCTGCCTTGCTCTCGGCGTGACGCCGTACGAGATGCTCCTGCAGGCGGTCGGCGCCGCCGAGGATCCGGCCTCGGGCGGTCGCCAGATGCCGAGCCACTGGGGCCACGCCCGCTGGAACATCGTCAGTTCCTCGTCCCCGACCGGCAGCCAGTGCCTCCAGGCGGTCGGTTGTGCCGAAGCGGGGCGCTATCTCGCGCTCGTCGAGGGGGCGCGTGAGCGAGCTTCGTCGTTCAGCAAGGACGAAGTCGTGCTCGTCACGATCGGCGACGGTTCGACGAACGAAGGCGAGTTCTGGGAGTCGCTCGCCACGAGCTGCAACCTCCGGCTTCCGGTGATCTACCTGATCGAGGACAACGGGTACGCCATCTCCAGCCCGCGCGAGGTGGGGACGCCGGGCGGCGACATCTCGAAACTCGTCTCCGGTTTCCCGAACCTCCTCCGCTACCGCGTGGACGGATGCGATCCGGTCGCGTCGTTCGAGGTTCTCACTGAGGCCGCGGCTCGCGTGCGCGCCGGAGAGGGATCGGCGTTCGTGCACGCGAGCGTCGTGCGCCCCTACTCGCACTCGATGAGCGACGACCAGGCCGCCTACCGCTCCTCCGCCGAGAGGCGGGTCGAACAGGAGCAGGATCCGCTGCCCCGGTTCGAGCGCTTCCTCCGGGACGAGGACGTCGTGACGGAGGCGGAGTTCGAGGCGCTGCGCCAGGAGATCAACGAGTCGCTCGCGCGCGACGTGGATCGGGCTCTGAAGGCCAGGCGTCCGGAGCCGCGGGATGCCCTGCGATTCGTGTACTCGCCCGATGTGGATCCGACGAGCAGAGCGTTTCGCACGGATCCTGCGCCGGGCGGAACACCCGCATCCATGGTGGAACTGATCAATCGGTGCCTCCAGGACGAGATGGAACGCGACGAGCGGATCGTCGTCTTCGGAGAGGACGTCGCGGACGCGAGCCGCGAGGAGGCGCTCGCAGAGGTGCCGGGCAAGGGCGGGGTCTTCAAGGTGACCTACGGCCTTCAGCGCCGTTTCGGGGCCCGCCGCGTGTTCAACTCGCCGCTGGCGGAGGCGAACATCGTCGGGCGGGCCGTCGGCATGGCCACGCGCGGATTGAAGCCGGTCGTCGAGATTCAGTTCTTCGACTACATCTGGCCGGCGATGATGCAGATCCGGGACGAGCTGGCGATGATGCGGTGGCGCTCGAACAACGCCTTCGCCTGTCCGGTCGTGATGCGCGTGCCGATCGGGGGCTATCTGCAGGGCGGCGCAGTCTATCACAGCCAGTCGGGCGAGGTGATCTTCACGCACTGCCCGGGGCTCCGCGTCGTGATGCCGTCGAACGCGCTGGACGCGAACGGCCTCCTGCGCACGGCGATCCGCTGCGAGGATCCCGTTCTCTTCCTGGAGCACAAGCATCTCTACCGCCAGCCCTATGCGAAGGGTCCGTACCCGGGCAAGGACTACATGGTCCCGTTCGGAAAGGCGAACGTCGCGAGGAGCGGGCGCGATCTCACGGTGGTGACCTACGGCGCGCTCGTTCGGCGCTCGATGATGGCGGCCGCGCAGGTCGCCGAGGAGGAAGGGATCGAGGTCGAGGTCATTGATCTTCGGTCGCTCGCTCCGTACGATTTCGAAACGGTCGCCGAGTCGGTCAAGAGGACCTCGAAACTGCTCGTCGCTCACGAGGACAACCTGACTCACGGTTTCGGCGCCGAGATCGCCGCGAGGGCCGCGGAGGATCTGTTCGAGTACCTCGATGCCCCCGTGCGGCGCCTGGCGAGTCTCGATTGCCCCGTCGCGTATTCACCCGTCCTCGAGGACACGATCCTGCCGCAGCAGGCGGACGTCGTCGAGGCGATCCGGCGGCTCGCAAGCTACTGACCCGCGGGCCGCAGAGGAACGATGAAACCGGACAGCACCGATCGGCCGGCTGGCCACGCCGTCGCCCCAGTGGCTTCGAGGTTTCTCTTCGTGCCCGGGCGTTACGAGGGGAATGAGCCGGGCATCTCATGCGACGGGCTCGTTCCCGGGGCCTCGCTCGATCTCACTCACTGGGAAGGAAACCGCACCCCCGATGAGTTTCGCGCGGATACGTCCGCGGAGATCGCTCTCGCCTTCGTCGCGAGCGCCGCTTCCTTGAAGTGGCGAGGCGCCGTCGCGGTCAACAATCACTTCGACACCGACGGGCTCTTTGCCGTCTGGACGCTTCTCTCGCCGGCCGAGGCTCTCGCGCGCCGGGAGCGGATCGTGGCCGCCGCAGAAGTGGGCGACTTCGAGGAGTGGCCGCTCGACAGGCGGGCGATCTGGATTGACGCGGCTCTGCGCGCGATCGCCGAGGACTGCTGCGACGATGCATCGGCCTACGAGCGCGCGCTCGCCGTGCTGCCGGAGGTCCTGGACCGGATTGATGAGCGTCGCGATCTCTGGGGGGCGCAGTGGGAGCGGTTCGAAGCGGCCGAGCGGGATCTGGCCGCGGGCCGCATCCGCATGGAGACGCGCGGCGGGATAGGGATCGCGTGCCACGGGCCGAAGGTGGAGGAGGTGCCGGGCCCGCTGCTCTCGCGTGACCTCGCGGG
>JAGVPR010000219.1 GCA_020052115.1 Candidatus Eiseniibacteriota bacterium | reverse complement strand
TGCCCGGCGCTCGGCCGGAGGCGCCTGCGGCGCCTCTCCGGCCACCGGCGCCGGGGCGATCGAGAGGAGCGCCGGGTCGCCGTATGGAACGGCGTCGGCGATCCCTGTGAGAACGATATCCTTGCCGGAGCCCGGGATCCCGCATGCGAAGCACTGCCCCCAGCGACAGTCCTCGGTCACGCCTTCCTCGAACGACTTCTTGTACTCGCGAACCAGGAACTTCTTGAAGATCCCGATGTCGAGATGATCCCACGGCAGCGTTTCGTCGAGGTCGCGCCGGCGAAGGTGGAACGCCATGTCCACGCCGGTCTCCTCGCACGCCGTCACCCAGCGCTCCAGGCTGAAGTGCTCCGACCATCCATCGAAGCGGGCGCCGAGCTCCCAGGCGCGCCGGATCGCGCGCCCCACCGTGCGGTCGCCGCGCGAGAGCAGCGCTTCGACGATCGAGCACTCCGGCTCGTGCCACTTGAGCTTGGAGCCGCCGCGGTTGCATCGGCGCTTCAGGTACGCGATTTTCCCGCGCAGGCCCTCGAGCCCCTCCATGGGCTCCCACTGGAACGGCGTGAACGGCTTCGGCACGAACGGTCCGACGCTCACGTTGATACGCCTGCCGGGACCGATGCGCCTGCCGGCGGCGAGGATCTTCTCGGAGAGGTCCGCGATCGCCTCGACGTCGTCCATCGTCTCGGTGGGAAGCCCCACCATGAAGTACGTCTTGATCAGGCTCCAGCCGCGGGAATAGGCCGCCTCGGCCGCCTTGATGATCGTCTCCTCGGGGATCGGCTTGTTGATCACCTTACGCATCCGCCATGAGCCGGCCTCGGGCGCGAAGGTGAACCCTGTCTTCTTCACCTCGCGAACGATCTCCGCCAGGTGCACGCTGAACTTCTCGATCCGCAGCGACGGCAGCGAGATGGACACCTTGCGATCCTTGAGGGCGTCGTTGACCGTCTGCGCGAGCCGGTTCACCTGGCTGTGGTCGGCCGTCGAGAGAGAGACGAGGCTCACGTCGTCGTAGCCGCCGGCCCGCACGCCGCGCTCGGCGATCTCCCGCACCCGCTCGGGGCTTCGCTCGCGCACGGGACGGTAGAAGTAACCGGCCTGGCAGAAGCGGCAGCCCTGCGTGCAGCCGCGGATGACCTCGATCGAGAGCCGATCCTGGGTGACCTCCTGGAGCGGGACCATCGGCTTCTCCGGATAGGGCGCGCTCTCGAGGTCGTCAATCCAGGTCCGCTCGACCGTCTCTGGGGCTGCCGGATCGTTCGGGCGCACCGCGCGCACCAGGCCGCGCTCGTCGTACTCGATGTCGTAGAACGATGGGACGTACACGCCGCGCACCGCGCACAGAGCCCGCAGCGTATCCCTCCGCGAGGACCGGGCGCGCCGGGCGCGCTTCACCGTCTCGACGATCTCGACGATCGCCTCCTCGCCATCGCCGATCAGGAAGAGGTCGAAGAAGTCGGCCATCGGCTCCGGATTCGCCATGCACGGGCCCCCGCCGAGGACGAGCGGGTCTTGCTCGCCGCGCGCCGAGGCCAGGAGCGGAATCCCCGCCAGGTCGAGGCAGTTGAGGACACCCGGGTAGGTCTGTTCGGCCTGGAGCGAGAAGCCCACAAGGTGGAAATCGCGGATGGGGCGCTTCGACTCGAGGGCGAAGAGCGGCACACCCCGGCGGCGCATCTCCTCCTCCATGTCGAGCCACGGCTGGTAGGCGCGCTCGGCGAGGGAGTCCGGGCGGTGATTCAGGATGTCATAGAGGATCTTCATCCCCAGGGTGCTCATCCCGATCTCGTACACCTCCGGAAACACGAGCGCGACGGTCACCTCCGCGCCCGCCCAGTCCTTCCGGATGGCGTGGACCTCGTTGCCGAGGTACCGGGTCGGCTTGCTGACGCCGGGGAGGATTGACTCCAGGGCGAGTTCGATGGGATTCATATTGTCCGTTCGAGCGGGATGGGCCCGCGATAAGGTCCTTTTCTCGGCGCCCGCGCGCGGGGAAGGCGATCCCTGATGCGGGGAGGCCGACCGGACGACGATCGCTCTGCGAGAACACCGGGGGTCGAGCCCCTTCAGGCCGAAGGGCTCCAGAGGCAAGAGGGTCGCCTCGCCTGGCGGCCTGGAGTCGCCATTATAGGCGTGCCACGAATGAAGCGGCAACTCGGATTCCCGGCCTCGGAGGCGCTCTGCCCGCCCCGACCCAGGGATTCCATCTCCCGCAAGTGGACAGATGTTCTTGACTTAAGGGTCTGGAGTTGCTACCATGTCTAGCACTCAGAGCGGTTGTTGCATCGGCGTGAGCATCATTCGCCTTCTTCCTCTGGGAGGTGATGCCGGGCACCAGGGCCACCAGGGCCAGCCCACTGCTATCAGGTACCCGTCCTGCTTTCCCCATTCACAGCCTGTACCTTTCGACGGAGGGACCATGCGCAACAAGCTTCTGCTCCTCGGCGTGTGTCTGCTGGTCGGTGTGGCGCTCGCTTCATCCGCTTGGGCCGACAAGATCACGGAGGCTAATGAGAAGTACTGGAATCCGAAGCCGGAAGGGACGCTCACGGATGTGGCCGAGGTCGAGCCGAACGGGACGTTTGCCACGGCGCAGCCGGTCGCCTGCGGCGACGTCGTTCACGGAAGCATCACCGTCGGCGGACCCGCACCCGCGGGCGATCTCGACTACTACGTCTTCACGACGAGCGTCGCGAACACCATCATCACCTTCGGCACCGACGCCGACGGCGCGCCTGAGGTGCTGGACACGTACATCTATCTGTACAACTCCGCTCAGGCCCAGGTGGCCTCCAACGACGACGGCGGCCCCGGCCTCTACTCGCTCATCACGTACACGGCCGTGGCCCCCGGCACGTATTACGGAATGGTCCGGAGCTACTCGTCCGCGTATACCGGCCTCTACAAGGCGTTCTTCGGTTGCGCCGAGCCCCAGCCGCCGCCGCCGAACGACACTTGCGCCGGCGCCATTGACATTCTCTGCGGCCCCGTCAGCCTGAGCGGCACGACGCAGTGGGCGACGAACGACTACAACCCGGCGATCCCCGGACCCTCGTGCACGGGCTTCTCGGCGCTCGGCAAGGACGTGACGTACAAGTTCCTGGTTGGCCCAGGCGGAGTCATCAATGTTACCTACGTCTCGACGGCCGATGCCTCCATCTACGTCGTGACCGACTGCGCCAACATGGCTTCGTGCGTCGTCGGGGCGGATGCCGCGGCAGGGACCGAAGTCCTCAACTACACCTTCGCCACCGGCGGCACCTACTACCTGATCATTGACAGCTACGGTACGAACACCTCCGGCACCTGGACCCTCACCGGTACCCTTGAAGGCTGCCCGGTTCCCACAGAGAACCGCACCTGGGGCTCCGTGAAGAACCTGTACCGGTAGCTCTCCTGTCGTTCGCAGCACCGAAGGCCGCGGCAGCCGCCGCGGCCTTCTCCTTCTTCTCCCTCTCCCATCGCTCCGCGGCGACCTTGCCCTTCTCGATGTCCTGCGGCTCCGCAAAGACGAGGAACATGCCCTTGCGATGTCTCGGCGCGATCTCGTACTCGTGCGTGTGGTAGAGGCAATCGGTCGGACACACCTCGCTGCAGAGTCCGCAGACCATGCAGAGCGTCACGTCAATGTCGAAACGCGTGAGCCAGAGCCTCTTCTTCGAACCGTCGGAGGTCTCGGCGACATCCTCCGGCGCCCTCTTCACCGAGTCGAGGTAGATACAATCCACCGGGCAGATGCGCACGCACTGGTCGCACGCGATGCAGTCCTCGGTCCGCATGAAGAGCTGGCCGCGGAACCGCTCCGGCACCGTGTGCCTGACCTCCGGATACTGGAGCGTGATCGGCTTGATGAACGCGTTCCTCAGCGTGATCTGCATGCCGGCCAGCGTCGTCGCCAGCGCATCGTAGATGTTCCGAAAGTACGCCATATAGTCCCTCGGCCCCCGGGGCCCGCGCTATGCGGTTCCCGGGAAGAGCATCTTCCAAGCCCCCGCGCCGATGAGTGTCCCGAAGGCGAGAGGCATCAGGTATTTCCAGCAAACGGCCATCACCTGGTCCACGCGAAGACGCGGCAGCGTCCACCGGAGCCACATCTGAAGGAGCACCAGAACGACCGCCTTGGCGACGAGCACGAGCGCGCCGGGGATCGGAACGCCCGGGATTCCGACGTTCCAGCCGCCGAGGAAGAGCACCGCCGCCACCAAGCTCACGAGGAGTAGGTTCCCGTACTCGGCGAGGAAGAAGAACGCCCAGCGCATCCCGCTGTACTCGGTGTGAAACCCCGCCGTCAGCTCCTGCTCCGCTTCCGGCAGGTCGAATGGAGTACGGTTGGCTTCCGCGATGGAGCCGACGAAGTAGAGGAAGAACGCGATGAACGTGAACGGCGACTGGAAGACGTACCACTTCCAGAACCAGCCGCTCTGCCCTTCCTGGATCATGCGAAGGTTCAGCGTCCCAGCCAGCACCACGACGGTGAGGATCGCGAGCGCCACCGGGATCTCGTAGGAGACGATCTGCGCCGCGCCGCGCATAGCCCCGAGAAGCGACCACTTGTTGTTCGACGCCCAACCGGCCATCAGGATCCCAACCACGACGAAGGAACCCATCGCGGCGATATAGAGCAGCCCCACGTCGAGGTCGCTCACGTAGAGTTTGCTGCTCCAGGGGATCACGACGAAGGCGGCGAAAGTGGCGACGAAGACGATATAGGGCGCGAGGATGAAGAGCGACTTGTCGGCCGCCGCCGGGATGATGTCCTCCTTGAGGAGGAGCTTCACCGCGTCCGCAAGCGTCTGCAGGATGCCGAACTTGCCCGCGCGGTTCGGGCCGTAGCGGCTCTGGATGCGTCCGGCGACCTTGCGCTCGAGCCACACGAAGGCGAGCGCCGCAAGCGCCATGATCAGGAAGACCGCGACCGCCCCGATGACCATCAAGGTGACCTGCCCGACCCACTCCGGCGCGTGCATCGTCTGCGCCAGGGACCGCCCCCACTCCCTCACCGGTCCACCTCCCCCATGACGAAATCGAGAGTTCCCATGGCCATGACGAGGTCGGCGACCATCATGTTGGTGCAGAAAGCCGGTATCGCGCTGATGTGCACGAAGCCCGGAGAGCGCACCTTGACGCGGACCGGCGTGGGCGTGCCGTCACTGATGACGTAGTAGCCCAGCTCGCCGCGCGGCGTCTCGGTGCGGTGGTAGACCTCCGAGCCCTTCGGCGGACGGATGGACTTCGGCGCCTTGATGAAGTCGCCCTCCGGCAACCCGTCGAGCGCCTGGCGGACGATCTTCGCGCTCTCGCGGATCTCCTGCACGCGCACCCAGTACCGGTTCCACGAGTCGCCGACGACGCCGGGGCCCTCGCGGCCGACGACGACGTCGAACTTGAAGCGCGGATAGATGGAGTACGGCTCGTCCCGCCTGAGGTCCCAGTTGACGCCGCAGGCGCGCAGATTCGGGCCGGTCACCGCGTAGTCCACCGCGACCTTCGGCGGAAGAACGCCAACGCCGACCGTCCGCCCGCGGAAGATCTTGTTCTCGCTGAGGAGCTGGTCGAACTCGTTGAGAACCCGCTCGAGATAGTCGAGGTACTTGCGCGTCTTCTCGACGAAGCCCGGAGTGAGGTCGGCGATCACTCCACCGACGCGGTAGTAATTGTAGAGAAGCCGCGCGCCCGAGACCTCCTCGAACAGGTCCAGGATGTACTCGCGGTCGCGGAAGCCGTAGAGCACCGGCGTGATCGCGCCGGCGTCGGTTCCCATGTGACCGATCATCATCAAGTGGCTCGCGATTCGATTAAGCTCGGCCATGATGACGCGGATGTACTCCGCCCGCTCGGGGATCTCGGACCCCAGCAGCTTCTCGACGGCCAGGACGAAGCCGAAGTTCTGGTTCATCCCGGAGAGATAGTCGAGGCGGTCCGTGAACGGGATGATGCCGGTGTACTGGAGGTGCTCGGCGTGCTTCTCGAAACAGCGGTGCAGGTAGCCGATGTGCGGTCGGGTCTCGGTGACGATCTCGCCGTCCGTGACCAGCTCGACCCGGAACACCCCATGCGTGCTGGGGTGCTGCGGCCCCATGTTGAGGACCATTTCCTCGGTTCGGACTTCAGACATCGCGCGTGTCCACCTGCCGGTTGTCAATGTCCCGGTAGAAGTCCGGGTACTTGTAGTCCTTGCGAAGCGGATAGCCTTCCCAATCGTCCGGGCAGAGGATCCGTCTCAGATCCGGGTGCCCCTCGAAACGGAAGCCGAACATGTCGTACGCCTCGCGCTCATGGAAATTCGCGGTGCCCCAGACGTGCGACACGGTCGGCACCGAGGGCTCCCCTTCGCGGGTCGTCTCGACCTTCAGCACCACCCGATGGCGCCGCGACATCGAGTAGATGTGGTAGACGATCTGGAGCTTCTCCTTGGTGTCCACGCCGGAGAGGCACATGAGGGTGTCGCACGCGAGTTCCGGATCCTCCTTGAGATAGCCGCAGACATCCGCGATCGCCGATGTCTCGATGACCACGTACGGATCCACGGCCTCGAGGACCGACTGGAGGATCTTCCCGCCGAACTTCGCGCTCAGGCGCTCGTGGATTTCCTTCGGTTCCATGGTCAGACCGCGCGGCCTACGCGCGCTTGCCCTCCCGCTTCTGCTTGAGGATCGTGCTCTCGCGGATCTTCTCCTGGAGCTGGATCAGACCGTAGAGAAGTGACTCGGGACGCGGCGGGCACCCGCTCACGTACACATCCACGGGAACGATCTTGTCCACGCCCTTCAGCACGTGGTAGCCGTGCTGCCAGTAAGGACCTCCGGAATTCGAGCACGAGCCCATCGAGATGACCCACTTCGGCTCGGGCATCTGGTCGTAGAGGAGCTTCAAGCGGGGCGCCATCTTGAGCGTCACGGTGCCCGCGACGATCATGAGATCGCTCTGCCGGGGCGAGGCGCGGAAGACGCCGGCGCCGAAACGGTCAATATCGAAGCGGGCCATGCTGGCGGCCATCATCTCGATGGCGCAGCAGGCGAGGCCGAAACTCAGAGGCCAGATGGAATGCAGCCGCGACCAGTTGATCAGAAAATCGGCCGACGTGACGATGACGTTCCGTTCGAGCCGATCCTCGCCGATGTTCGACGTCATCGGGCTCCCTTCTCATCCTCGAGGGCGGCCGGGCCCGGGAGCGGCTTCACCCACTCGATGTCCCCGTTCCTCCAGACGTAGGCCAGCCCCACCAGCAGGATCCCCAGGAAGACCATCATCTCCACGAAGGCGAAGAGACCGAGCTTTTGGAAGACCACCGCCCATGGGAAGAGGAATACCACTTCGACGTCGAAGATCACGAAGACCAGCGCCATGACGTAGAAGCGGATGTTGAATTGGATCCAGGCCGGACCCACCGGCTGTTCGCCGCACTCATATGTGGTGAGCTTCGCAGGATTGGGATCGCGCGGCTGGAGGAGGCGGGAGAGAGCGAGGATGAACGCGAGAAGCGCCACCCCGACAACCATGAAGACCAGGACCGCCACCAAGTCGTATTGCATCCCCACCTCCACCCGGCCCCGCCCGATCGGCCCCAGCCAGGACAGGCCAAGGGCACCAGTCTAACGGTCCGGCCGGCCGGCGTCAAACGCACTCTGCCGGCGCGGCGGAAACCCCGCGGCGCGTGGAGGGTCTGCTGCATCCCTGCCCGCTCGGGGC
>JAGVPR010000027.1 GCA_020052115.1 Candidatus Eiseniibacteriota bacterium | reverse complement strand
GGTCATGCGGATCTGCTCGTACGCCGCCGGGTGCGCGTGGCGATCCTCTCGACGGGCGACGAGTTGGCTCCGCCGGGATCGCCGCCTGGGCCGGGCAGGATCTTCGACTCGAATCGCTTCGGGCTGATCGCGGCTTTGCGCGATTTCGGCGCGGAGACGATGGACCTCGGCTGTTCGTCGGACGAGGCGGCCGACGTCGAGCGCCGGCTCGACGGAGCGCGAGCGGCGGACCTGCTTCTCACGACGGGTGGCGTTTCGATGGGCGAGCGGGACGTCGTCAAGGAGATCTTGCACTCGCGCGGCGGGATCCGGTTCGTGACGGTGGCGATGCGCCCCGGGAAACCGCAATCATTCGGACGGCTCGGCGAAGCGGTGTTCTTCGGTCTGCCCGGCAACCCTGTCTCGACGTTCGTGGTCTTCGAGCTCTTCGTGCGGCCGGCCCTCAGGCTTCTGGCCGGATGCCGGCGCATTCTCCGCGCGCCGCTTTGCGCGCGCTTGGAGCAGCCGTTCTCGAAGGAGGCCGGGCTCGCGCACTTCCCGCGCGCGACGGTTCGCGGGGAGGGAGGCTCGCTCACGGCGCGCCTGACCGGACCTCAGGGTTCGCACATCGTCCGCTCGTTCGCGGAGGCGAACGCGCTGCTTCACATCGCTGCCGGCGCGACGCACATCCCCGCGGGCGGAGAGGTTGACTTCTACTTCTTGAGAGACCCGTTCGAAGACTGACGGGAGCCCGCGCACACCTTCAGCGCACCAGGGTCCAGCGCGTCCGCGCGACCAGGCCCGATGCCGTCACGAGCCGCACCAGATAGACCCCCGACGGCAGCGTCCCCGCGTCCCATCCTTCGACGTAGCGGCCCGCGGCGCCGTAGTTCCGGTCCGGGCGCTGCGCGACGAGACGGCCGGCCGCATCGTAGATCTCCAGGCGCGCCGCCTCCGCGCGCGGCAGCGTGAAGCTCAGCACCCCCCAGCCCCTCGACGGGTTCGGCACGGGGGGCCCCAGCAGCACGCCGGAGCGCGCGGAGTCCTCGATATCGCTCAGGCCCAGCGTGCCGTCGTCCACGGTCACCGAGCCCGGCTGGCAGACGAGCGGATTGACGAAGTACCCCGCGCGGTAGAACTGGGTCCCCGTGTTGCAGATGAACGCCGCCTCCCCGGCGCCCTCGAGCGCGCGGAACTTCACCTGGTAGATCACGCCGGGGCCCATCACGAACGTGCTCGCGCAGAGCAGACTCATCGTGATCCGTAGCTGCGCGGCCTCAGACGTGAAGACGTGGAACGTGTTGGCGCACGCATCCGTCATGAGCGCTCCCCGCTGATCGCTCACCGGAACAGTCGGGACGAAAGCGACACGAACCGGATCGAAGCCAAGGTTCACGTCGAAGGCGTTGAATTCCGAACCCGCCTCCGTGATCCGCAGTTCGACCAGGAAGGTGTCCCCGGGAGCGACGACGGCCTCCAGAGGAACGATCCCCAGATGAACTCCCTGTCCCGTCACGGGCCCCGCGACCCCGAGCCCGCAGACGAGCACGCACAGCATCGAGACGATCGCACGAATCCTCACCGCTCGCCCCTTCCCGGCATTCTGGCCACGCACGTCACCGATAAAGACCCTTCAGCCTCCCCCAACTGCCCGGCGCCACGGGCGTCGGACCGATGTAGAGGATCGTTCCGCCCTCACAGGTGTGCGGAATCGGCTGGTTCATCGAATCCCTGAGTTCCCCGCGCCGGCATGCGAGAGGGCTCAGTCCCTGCTCGACGCCCACAAATCGCATGCGGACGAACGCTCCAGGCCCCGAAACCGAGCAGCCAAGCGTCGCCCCATCCACGAAGATCGAATCGCCGACCGCGGCCTCGTTGAGCCAGGTGAAGAAGCTCGGACAGGGCGCGCCGGTCTCGAGCGCTCCGGCGGTCACGTCCGTCGGACGGACCACCAGTGGATCGAACTCGAAGACGAATGTGAATCCCCGCAGGTCGGAAGCGGCCCCGTCCACGGTGACGTCCACCGTGAGCGTGTCCGCCGGACCGACGATGATGCCGTTCAGTGGATTGAAACTCACAACCGCCGCCGCCGTCGCGGCCGCCGGGAAGCAGATGAGACCGAGAGCGATGAGCGCACTCACCGGTCCCCAATGGGTAATGCCCTGTCTTGGGTGCATCGTCGTCTCCGAGGTTCTCATCGCCGCCGCCCGAGGAGGCCGGCAGCCTCTGGCTTCGAACGGCGGGTCCGATGAGGACCCGCCGCCCTCCGCCGCTCGACTACTTGACCAACGTCAACGTGCGGGTGTGAACGACCTCCGAAGTTCGCAACCGCACGTAGTACTGCCCCGAGGCCACCGGTGAGCCCCGCTCATCCCGGCCATCCCAGGTCACACGGTCCTCGCCGGGTGGGCGCGTCGCGCTCACCAGCATCCTCACGATCCTCCCGTCCACCGAAAACACCGCCAACTCCACAAGCCCCGCCTTCGACAGCCGATACCGGAGTGTCGTCACCGGATTGAACGGGTTCGGCACAGCCGGCAACAACTCGGTCATCTTCGGCGACTGCCCTTGGTGCACCCCCACCAGCGCCAGGTCCACTCGAGCGTTCCTTGCATCGCGAGCCTCCACCGAGGCCAGCGCGATCCGAGGCTCATCCTGCACCCGGAAGGTAATGGTCGCGAGCACGCCGGCTCCGGCGAATCCGGCCTCCGAAGTGCCCAGCACCGCCGCGTCCACCGCGCCCGGCTCGGGACTGAGCGCCACGGCGCCGTTGCTCTCGATCAGCTCCCCGGGCGTCATGCTCAGGGGCGCCGCCCCTTCCCAAGCCAGCATCGCCGACAGACCTTGAATGCGGCCGCTTCCCTGAAGGATGAGTCGCGCGACCATTTCGCCCGGCCGGCCGGGTGCTACCTCCACTGTCAAGGCATCCAGCGGCTCCGCAACGGGCTTGTTGGAGCCCTTCGAGACCGTCATGTGGTTGATCGCGAACATCATTAGATCCTCGAACTGGAGCTGGTTGTCCGTCATCGGGCGCCCGTCAACCGAGGAGTCGTGCGTGGGACCGATATCAAGGCAGGCCAGGGGATCGGATACGCCGAGCGTGATCCCGTAGTGACTTCCGAGGAAGCTCACGTCGGAAGTGCTCACGATGTTGTTTCCGGTACAGTCGGTCGTCCCGTTGTGAACATCCCCGAGGTGGTAGTTCAACGTCCCGCCGGTCTTGTTGGAGACCGCAGAGACGTTGCCGCAGGCGTCCTTCGCGAACGCGACGTAGTACCAAAAGTCCCGGCTGGGCCAGGGTGTCTCGTCCGTTTGTCCGCTCGCCGTCGCTCCGGTCAGCGCCCACGGCGCCGGCGGCGGGTAGCTCGGTGCCGGCGGCACGGAGCCGGCTCCCGGCGCGTCGTCGTATTCGGGATAGTTGCCGAAGCCGGCACGGTAGACCTCTACCGTCGCCGCATCCGGAGGCGCCGTGAACGTCAGCGTGACCTTGGTCGTCCCGTCCGAGTCGTTCCCCGACTTCACCTGCGCCGCCGCCAGGTTGGCCACCGCCGCCGGCGGAGCCGTATCAATCGTGATGGTCGCCGGCGAACCCGGAATCCCCGCAAGCGGAGCGTTGCCGCAGTCGCGGACGACCACGTCCGTCACCGTGATCACGCCCGTGCCGTCCGGGAAGCCGGCCTTCATCTTGACGCCCACCGTGAACAGTGTCCCTCCCGACGTCACGCCGCACGGCGACCCGAGGATCGCCTGGTCCACCGTGTACGAGCCGCCACCGTTGTCCACGACCTGGAAAGTCGTTCCATAACCGGCGAGCCATCCTCCCTGGAGAACGCTCATGGGCGGCGTGTCGCACAGCTCCAGGTTGCTGCTCAGCTCGAACGTCACGCTGACTGCACGCGCCGCCGATGGATCACTTCGCGTAAAGACGACCGGCACCGTCGCGCACGGCGTCGCGCCCGAGACGCAGATCCCCTCCGCATTCGCGGCCACATTGTTGGGGCCAAAGCCGTCACAAGGTCCCGTCGCCGTCGTCCACCACGGCGCGTAGCTCGCGCTCCCCGCCAGGTCATCTCCGGGACTCGGATTGGCCGGCGGCACGTTCGGGCCCAGCGCGTCCCCCCACCAGTTGCAGGTCGCATCGAGGCTTGCGGGGGAGAGGTTCTGCAGACCCGCGACCGTGTTGCCGTAGATCTTGTTGTAGTTCGCCGTCACTCCAACCAGCGTTGCAGCCGCATCGAAGTGGATGCCTCCTGCGTTCGATGCCAAGTCGTTGGAGGTGATGGCGACGTTGGAGGAATGCGGACGCGCGCCGTAGGCCGTGAGGGCGATCGCCGCTCCGTAGGTGTACCCGCTCACCGCATTGCCCGACACGGTCGTGTTGAGGAGTTGCCCGCTGATGCCCGCCGCGGGCGGGGCCAGCCCGAATGTGTTGACGAGGTTTTCGCGGATCGTCGACCCGCTATGGTAACCCGTGATCCCGAGCCGGGTGTTCGTGATGCAGTTGTGCTCGATGAGCGCCTGGGTGGGCGCACTGGCATCGGTGCTCCCTCCGGCAATCCCCGTCAACGGGCAGTTCACGATCTGGTTGTGATGGATCCACCCACCCGTGCTCGTCCAGAGGTTGATCCCGTCATCGGAAGGACCATCAATGATCGTATTCCTGACCGTGAGGCCCGTGAACGCGCCCATCGCCAGGATCCCGTAGACCCCTCCGGTGATCTTCACGCCGTCGATCGTGACCCCGTTCGCCACAATCTGCAGCGTGCCGCTCGGGTTGGTGCTCGCGATCACGGCTTCGGGGCCCCGAACGCTCGTGCATGGGTCAATGCCCGCGTTGGGACCCACGAGGTTCAAGTCGGGGACATTCAGGCTAACGGATTCGACGTAGCTTCCGGGTGCGACATGGACCGTGTCGCCCGACACGAGAGCGACGGCCTCGCCGATGAACCCAACGAGCGGGTCGTAAACGTCGCTGTCGTCGTCCACCCAGAGCACCGACAGATCGGGATTGAAGCAGGGCGCCGGTTGCGGGACGGGAAGCCCGGCTCCGATGGCCAGCCATGGGCTGTAATCCACACAGCCGGTCACCTGCCCGGCGACATCTGCCGGCTGGACGTATCCGTACCAGTTGATGGGGGCATTGACCAGGTTCGTGGCCGAACTGTTCCCGATCGCCACCTCATTGCCCGAGAAATCGTTCCCGCCGATGTCCGGCGCGCCGGTGACATCGGAACCGTCGTAGCCCACCGCGACGGCGGTCGCGCAGTCCGTGATCACGTTCCACTTGGTGGAGAGGACCGTGCCGGGACCAAAATACGTCGTCCCGAAGACTCCGGCGGACGTTGACCCATCGCTGACGGCAACCCCGCGGCAGGCGCTGACGTTGCTGCAGTAGACCGTCAGTTCGGCCCCGCCTCCGGCCTCGAACGCGTAGTCGAGGTGGTCCCCGATCCCCTTGCCGGTGTACGTGACGTCGGAGACCTGCGTCCAGACCCCGGCGCCGAATGTGAAGACGCCGATCCGCCCGATGTTCTCGAAGACGCAATCCGCGACGGCGTTCTGCTGGCCGGCGCCGCCATACGTGCAGATGCCCCTGCCGTAATAGTCCGGGGCGGAGCTGTTCCATCTGATGTTCCGGACGTGGCAGTCGCGCACCCAGACCTGCCCCAGGGAAAGGACGCCGATGCATATCCTCCGGCCCGCCCCGTCGAGGGTCAGGTGCGACAGCTCGAGGAACTTGTCGGGCTGAACCAGGAACCAGGCGCGCGCGCTTCCGCTGGAGGGATCACCGGTGTCCTCGGACTTGGTCAGTGTCGTCTGATCCCATCCCCAACCCGCGATCCATAGATTGTGGTCCACGACGAGCTGCCCGGTCTCCTCATAGTCGCCGGGCTCGATCCAGATCGCATCGCCGTCGGTGACTTGAGACAGAGCGTGCTTCAGCGTTCTCCAGGGGAAGGGCATGCTCCCGTCACCCGTGGCATCGTCCCCGATGGTGGCCACGTAGTGAATCGAGCCCTGTTTTCCATTCATCGCGCGCGGGTCGAATCGGTCATCTTCGGGCAGGGCCGCGAACGCGTGTGGGACAACGCTTCTGTCTGCGCCCCCGGCGCCTCCCGCGGGGTTGGGAGCCAAGAACCCGGCTTCGTCACTGGGGGCCGGAGCTGTCCAGCCCGCTGCCGGAATCAGCGCCGCCAACACGGCGGAAGCGACGATCAGGCCGCATGGGGTTTTCCACGTTCTCATGACACTCATCCTCCGGCTTTCCGATCCGTCGTGTGCGGCGTCGTCTGGCGCAAACCGCCCGGGCCTGGGGCGCGATCCGCCGGGAGTCCGGGAGGACGGACCCGGCCGAAACCGGGTCCGTCCCTCCCGAGTCTTCGCCTTCCTACTTGAGCAACATCAACGCGCGGGTGTGAACGACCTCCGAAGTCCGCAACCGCGCGTAGTACTGCCCTGACGACACGCGACGACCGCTGTCATCCGTGCCGTCCCAGGCGGCCCGGTAGTTGCCCGCCGCCACGACTCCACTCTCCAGGACCTTTACGCGGCGGCCGTCCACCGCGAAGATGCAGAGTTCCATCTCGCCTGCCTTCGACAAGCGATAGCTGAGCGTCGTCAGCGGGTTGAACGGATTGGGCATGGCCGGGAGAAGTTCGGTCACAGAAGGCATGCCCGCCGGCTTCGGCGTCACATCCACGGCGGCCAGTTCCACAGGCGCGTTTTCCGCGTCGCGCGCCTTCGTGGTCGCGAGCGTGATGCGGGGCTCGCCCGCAAGACGGAAGGTCACCGTGGCGAGCACGCCGCGGCCCGTGAATCCGGCTCCCGAGACACCCAGCACGGCGGCGTCCACGACACCCGGTTCGGGGCTGTAGGCCACGGCGCCGTTGCTCGCGATGAGATCTCCCGGCGACATGCCGATCGGCGTCGCCCCTTCCCAAGCGAGCTTCACCGAGAGGCCCTGGATCCTGCCGCTGCCCTGCAGGATGAGTCGAGCGATCACCTCACCCGGAGCGCCGGGCTGCATGTCGACGCTCAACGCATCCAGAGGTTCGGCGACGGGCTTCACGGGGCTCTTCGAGACGACAGGGAAGAAGTTGATCGCGAACATCATGAGATCTTCGAAATCCACCAGGTTGTCGGTCATCGGACGAGCGTTCACCGAGAAGTTCGTCGTCGGGCCGACATCGAGGCAAGCGAGCGGATCCGAAGGAACGAGACTGATGCCGTAGTTGAATCCCAGGAAACTGATATCGCTGCCATTGACGACGTTGTTTCCCGTGCAATCAGCCGTTCCGTTGTGCACGTCGCCCAGGTGATAGTTCAGCGTCCCGCCCGTCTTGTTCGAGACGGTAGAGACGTTGCCGCACGCATCCTTGGTGTACACGACGTAGTACCAGAAATCCCGATTCGGCCAGTCGACTTCGTCGGCCTGCCCGGTCGCCGTGACGCCCGTGAGCGTCCAGGGTGCCGGAGGCGGATAGATTGCCGGCGTTGCAGGCACCGCGCCTCCTGCATCGTCGTACTCGGGATAGCCGCCGAAGCCCGCACGGTAGACTTCCGTCACCGCCGCGTCCACGGGGGCCGTGAAGGCCAGCGTGACCTTCGTCGTGCCGTCGCCGTCGTTTCCCGTCTTCACTTGCGTTGCCACGAGATTCGCCACGGCGACCGGCGGCGTCATGTCCACGGTGATCGAGCCCGGCGCACCGGGTGATGCCTGCAAGGGCACGTTGTCGCAATCGCGAAGCCGCACCTCGTCTACGGTGATGGTGCCGGTCCCTTCGACCGAGCCCTTCTTCACGGCGACATTGAAGAGCGTGCCGGTTGCGGCCGCTTGCCCGCATGGCAAGCCCAGGATGGCGCAGTCCACGGTGTAGGTGCCGCCGCCGTTGTCGAGCACCTGGAAGTTGGTCGCGCCCGCGCTGGAGAGATACACATCCTCGGTGATGCTCGCCACGCCGCTGCAGAGCTGCAGTTCGGGGCTCAAGGTGAACTTCACTCGATAGCCGCGCGCGTTCGCACCGCCGTCCGAACGGGCGATGTCCATCGGAACTGTCATGCACGGCGCACCGGTCGAAATGCATCCGGCCGGAGGAACCGGGCCGATCGTGCCGGATGTCGCCGTGAATCCGCAGTCCGGATCGAGATCGGCGCCGGATACGAGCCAGGGGGTGAAATCCACATTCAACCCTAGAACGGCGTCACCGGTTCCGCCGCCCACTCCACCGGGACCGCTCGCGTCGCCCCACCAGTTGCTCTCGGCGTTCTGAAGGGCGCCTCCATACGTGTTGTCGTATCCGGCGTAGAAGTTCGAGACGATGGAGTTGCCCGTCGCAACGAGGGTGGCGGCCGCCCCGTCGGTGAAGCACGCCGTGTCCCAGTCCCGGATTTCGAGGCCGGAGGCGGTGACGGAGACAGGCCCACCCGCCGAGTACACGTAAAGCGCGGCCGAGCCGGGCGCGTCGGAGCCGATGAGGCAGCCGTCACTCATCGAGACCACGACCGACGAGCTGGTGGTCTGCGGCGGCTTGGCTCCGAGCGACGCGCCTTCATCGAACGGCGAGGGGGCCGGCCGCTCCCTCTCCCCCTGAGCGCTCTTCGTCGCGTTGAAGTTCCCGATGATGACGCCGTAGTCGGTGTCACCGCTCACATCCGCACCCGCGAACGAGCCGTTCGTGTTGATCCAGTAGGAACCCGTCTGGCAGCCGGTGATCGGGACGGCTCCCGAGACGCTCACCGTCGCCCCGTCCTGGATCAAGAGCCCGGTCGCCGTCCAGCTCACACCGGTGTAGTGGACCCCCGAGACAGCGCAGTCGGCGACAGTCCCGCCGGCGCCCACGCCGATCTGGATGCCGTTCTGGGCCGTCACGGCCGTGGCACCCTCGCCGGTCGCGGTGCAGTCGTGCACGTTTGCGGTGAGCCCGGTCCCGAGAAGCGCCATACCGTTCTTCTGGAAATCGGTGACGTCCACGTGATCGAGCTCGATCGCGTACGGCCCGCCGGTGTTGTTGTAGGCGTAGACTCCCACGCCGTGCTGCGCCCCGCTGAACGGCGTGTCCTGGATGTTCTGGACTGCGACGTGCGAGACAGACCCGTCTCCGTTCCAGAATCCGATTCCCTCGAACCTCACGTTGCCGTTTCCGCGGCCGAACCCGTCAACGGTCATGTCGCTGATCGTGACGCCGGTGGCGCCGTTGACAAAGACGATCGGGTAGTTCTGGGTCGTGCCGGAGCTGATGAAGTAGTTGGTCATGGCGGTGGGCGACTTGATGATCGTGCTGCCCGCCCCGGCCCCGTCGAGCGTAAGATCATCGGTCGTGACGACGACCTGCTCCTCGTAGGTGCCCGGCAGGAGGTTCACCGTGCTGCCGGTCGCAAGATCGCAGCCCTCCTGAACGCGGCCGGCGGAGCCCGTCTGCGGACTGTCGTCGTCAACCCACAATGTGGAGAAGTCGCCGAGGAAACCCGGGCCCGGCGAGGAGTTTGCCCCGGTATCCAACCAGGGGCTGTAATCGGCATCGCCCAAGATCTCGCCCGCGACCGCGGAGTTGGTTCCCCACCAATTGCCCGAGGCGTCCACCGTCTCCGCGACGGCAGGGGTGACCTCCAGGGCGTCCCCCGAGTTGCCGGAGAGATCGTTGTCTGCAATCGTCACTCGCAGCGTCGGAATGACGTTGTAATCCACCACGATCCCATCACCGGCGCCCCCGGTGACCTTGTTTCCCGTGATGGTGATGTCCTGGCCCTTGACATTGATGCCCATCTGGACGGCGCCGCTCAGATCATTGTCGCTGATCGTGACAAAGGTCGTTGTGCCCCACAGGTTCACGTTCTTCTTGTTGCCAGTGAACTCATTACCCGCAATGAGAAGCCGAGTGTGATGGCTGCCGCCCACCCCGTTGCTGCCGATGAAGCCCGTCGCGACGTTCCCCAGAACTTCCGAGTCCGTCGTGCCGGTCAGGTAGATCGCCTGCGCGTCCGCGGCAGGGCTCGGGCCGAGGAGCAGCAGATTGTCGCGGATTGACACGAGCGTGGCGGGGTTCGGTTGAACGACGACGCACTGCTTCGGGCTCGTGATCCGGCTGGAGTTCACGACGAAATCATCATTGCCCTTGTAGAGCACCGCCGCATATCCCTCGATGATGTTGTACTCGAGCGTGATCCGGTCGTCCGAGCAGCGCACCGCCGCCTCGTCAGCGTAGTGGAACGTCATGCTCCCCAGGAGCGAGAACCCCGAGATCCGAACATCGGTAACGCCCGATGGGATATCCACGAGTACATTGGGATTCGCCAATGGCACGCCGACGAGATCCACGACCGCCTCGGCGGCGGGATTAGTCCTCGCCCCGGAGGGCGCTGGATCCACGCCGTCCTGCGGCCCGATGAGCGTCAGGCTCTTCGTGACGGTGAGCCGTTCGTGGTAGACCCCCGCCGCGACGTGGATCACGTCGCCCGGCGTCGCCGCCGTGATCGCCGCCTGGATGGTTGAGTACCCGCTGGGCACGTAGAGATCAGCAGCCCACGTCGCACTCGCGAGGAGAAGCAACAGCGCGACACCGATGAGAGATCGAAGCACGTTCACCCGAGCACCTCCTTGCACTTCGCCAAGCACAGTCACGCGCGAAACGACAGTCGCGGGGAGCGCGCGATCCGCAGCTACGCCGCGAACGCGCCCCGCCGCCCGACGATCGAAGTCCCGCGGCGGGTTCTCTACCCGCCGCGGGACGTTCCAGCCGATCACTTCAGCAAGGTCAACATCCTCGTATGCACCACGTCGGCCGCGCGGAGCCTCATGAAGTACTGGCCCGAAGAGAGACGACGGCCGCTCTCGTCCGTCCCGTCCCAAACGGTCCGGTACTCGCCCGCGACCTTGGCGCCCTGCTCGAGCACCTTCACCCGGCGACCGTCCACCCCGAAGATCGAGAGTTCGACGTCGGCCGCCTTCGCGAGCCGGTAGCCGAGCGTCGTCAGCGGGTTGAACGGGTTCGGCATCGCCGGCAAGAGCTCCGTCATCTTGGGCGCGGCGCTCGGGATCACACCGACGACCCCGAGCGATACCTCGGCGTTGTCCGCATCACGCGCGACGACCGAGGCCAGCGTGATCCGAGGCTTCCCGGTCACGCGGAAGGTCACCGTGGCGAGAACGCCGTGCCCGGTGAATCCGCCCCCGGAGCGGCCAAGCACGGCCGCATCAACCGTCCCGGGCTCGCTGCTGAATGCCGCGGCACCGTTCGCCTCGATGAGATCGCCAGGGGTCATCCCGATCGGCTCGGCCCCTTCCCAAGCGAGCTTCGCGGACAGGCCCTGGATGCGGCCGCTGCCCTGCAGAACGAGCCGCGCGATGATCTCTCCCGAAGCGCCCGGTTGCGTCTCCACCGTCAGCGCATCGAGCGGCTCCGCGACCGGCTTCACCGTGCCCTTCGAAACGGCGCCGTAGTTGATCGCGAACATCATGAGGTCTTCGAACTGCACCCGGTTGTCGGTCGTCGGACGGGCATCCACCGAGTAGTCGGTCGTCGGCCCGACGTCGAGACACCCGAGCGGGTCCGAGATACCGAGGCTGATGCCGTAATTCGCGCCCAGGAAGCTGATATCCAGCGTGGTCACCTGGTTGTCGCCTGCACAACCGGCAGCCACATCCCCCAGGTGGTAGTTCAGCTCGCCCGGGGTCTCGTTCGACACGGCGGAGACGTTTCCGCACGCGTCCTTCGTGAAGGCCACGTAGTACCAGAAATCGCGCGTGGCCGGCTCATCTGTCTGGCCGGTCGCGGTCACGCCGGTCATCACCCAGGGCGCTCCCGGCGGATACGCCGGCGTCGCGGGAACCGCGCCCGCGCCCGGCGCGTCGTCATACTCCGGGTAGTTTCCGAACGGCGCGCGATAGACCTCGACGATCGCCGCATCGCCCGGCGCAGTGAACGTCAGCGCGATCTTCGTGGTCCCATCCGCGTCATTCAGCGACGTCACCTGCGTCGAGACCAGGTCGGTCACCGCGATCGGCGCTGCCGTGTCGATCGTGACCGTTGCCGGCGGGCCGGCGGCGACGAGGATCGTCCCGTTGTCGCAATCGCGAAGAGTCACGGCATCAATCGTGAGCGTGCCGACGCCGTCTCCTCCCGCGCTGCCCACGTTCACCGTGAAGAGGGTGCCGGACGATGCCGTCTGGCCGCACGGCTCACCGAGGAGGGCACAGTCCACCGTGTAAGTGGGATAGCTTCCCGTCACGAAGTACTGGCTGTTCCCGCCGGAGATGTACCCGCCTTGCAGTATGTCGGCGCCAGGACTCGGGCAGAGCACCAGCTCCGAGCTGAGCGTGAACGTGACGCTGAACCCGCGCATCTCGGCCGCGTCCCCGCGGGTGACGTCCACCGGAATCACGGCGCAGGGCTGCGCCGGCGTGATGCAGGCGCTCGGGGAGACCGGCCCAACGACCGACGAGCTGAAGTAGAGGGCGGCGGTGTTCTCACCGCCCACCTGCGGGTAGTGCGTGTTGTCGGAGTAGACCCATCCGCCGCTGGCGTCCTGCGTGGCCGCCAACCAAGAGCACATGGCGTCGATCTGCGGCTGGTAGGTCGCGCGGCTGTAGCCCGCCAGAGCCAACGTGGAGAAGGCGGTGGACTGCCAGTCCTCGTCGTTTGTGTTCGCTCCGTACGAACCGCTGACCGCGCCGCTCGGGTACGTGCTGGCGGCTATCCTGGCAACCAGCCCGGGGAGTACGCCGTGTGGATCTCCGGCGGTGCTGAACGCGCTGATCAAGCCGGTGATGCCGTTCGTGTACCACCAGTAGTTGACGTTGCCGTAGGTCGGATCCCAACCGGCGTCGTCATCCACGTCGAAGAGGCCCGGACTATTGTTGAAGGAATCCTGCCACAGAACTTCCGCCATGTCGTCAGCGGCGTCCGCGTAGTCGAACGGATCCGACGGGTACCGGGCCTCGAGCATCTGGCTGGCCACCACGTAAGCGCCGATGTCCCACGCGATGATCCCATTCGGATAGCCTTGCCAGATGCCCCGGGTGTTGCGTAGCGAATCGGCGAATCCCGTCGCGGTTCCGCCCTGATTCGTGATCCGCCAGTCGAACTTCGCCTTCGCAGCGTCCTTGTAGGCGGTTCCACTGACGCCGGGCAGGTCGTTGAACCGCATCAGGAAGATCATGTCGGACGACGTCCGGCAGCTCGCGGTCCCGAGAGCGACGATGTGATCGGCCGCGTCCTTAATGGCCGTGAAGGCGCTCGCCTCCCCGGTCGCAAGGTAGGCGTAATAAAGCCCGAGGGCCGTTTCGCCGTAGATGTTCATCGGGCTGGCCGCGGCCGAGTGCTGGAATGCCGGGCTCGTGAGCACCCAATCCCACCCGGCATCATCCGGATCCAGATCACCCAGGCCGCCGTTCCCCGCGTTGTCCTCAGTAAAGTCGGCCTGCGTGGCAACCAGGTAGTCCGCCCCCAAACTGAGCGCATCACCCGGGAGCACCATAGTCTTCCCCGCCGCGGCCGGCACGACACCCGGCCGATCCCGCGTGATGATCCGCCCTTGAACATCCGAGAACGGGCTCACGCTCATCGGGCCCGCTGGAGCCCCTGGCGCGAGAAGCACCAAGAAGCCGAGCGCCAGGAGAACGATGACTGCGGCGCTCGCGCGCCATCCGCACATCAACCGATACGACATGATCAATACCCTCCCATTGAACGCCTGGCGGCCCACACGGTTCGACTGAGAAGCGGAGCTGTGCCTGCCGCCGCACAGGAATGAAGTGGCCGCCCCGCGCCGAGAATGGAACGGAAGCGGCCGCGCACATGCTGCGAGGGAATGAACGGATGGGACACGCTGTGAAGGCGCGAGGGGGGAAGCCCCAGAGGGCAAACATCGAATACGCAATCCGGCACGATGGGCGGTCGAGCGCAGGTCACGAGCGCGCACTTCATCGCAGGCGCCCCTCACTTTCGCTGGGAGACCGAGTGGTCTCTAGTTGCCGATCACGGTTGCACTGTCGGAATCGCTGACACGAGAACATGGATCGCCGGAAGGCGGCCGGCACCGGAACTCAAGGAGGAGCGCGTGTAGGATGAGGGGGGGACGCCGATCTCGCCCGGCTGAGGACACCGTAAAGCGAGGCTCCGGGCGGCGGCGATGCCGGCCCAAGCGAAGAAACGATGCGAGCGGTCGCGAGGGAGATGATCATGAACGCGTCAACTCTCCCACTCACGGTCACGAGAACAGGCTTAGCTCGACTGGGCAGGCAGCATAACGCTTTGCGTCGCCGATGTCAATAGAAATACGGGTCTGGAATTGCGCGAGCCCGATCGTTGACATCCTGTCACCTGCGGTGTTAAGTTCCGAGCCGGATTGCGCTAAGCGGCTGCGCGGTGAGAGCGACGTGGGCGCGGCGGCGTTGACGGAACGCTCGCCGGCTCGGCGCCCGCGGGCGACAGGGAGAGCGCAAGTCGATGGAACTCCTCGTTCACATCGTTCTCATTCTCTATCTCGTGGTCTCCTCCGTCCTCTTCCTTTACGGCGTTCACGCGTATCTGATGACGTTCCTCTTCATCCGAGCGCGGCGGGAACCCTTGCGCGCACCCCCGTTGCCGCGCGATCTGCCCCCCGTCACCGTCCAGCTCCCCATCTACAACGAGCTCTACGTCGTCAACCGTCTCATCGAGGCAGCCTACGCACTGGACTACCCGCGCCATCTGCTCGAAATCCAGATCCTCGACGACTCGACCGACGAGACAACCGATCTGATCCACGAACTGGTCGAACGCGGTCGGGCGCAAGGCCTCGACATGCAACACGTGCGCCGCGGCACCCGCGAGGGCTTCAAGGCGGGTGCGCTTCGTGAGGGCCTTCTCCGAGCGAAGGGCACTCTCCTGGCCATCTTTGACGCCGACTTCGTCCCGCCGAGCGACTTCCTGCTTCGCACGGTGCCGCACTTCGAGGACCCTCGTATCGGGATGGTCCAGACGCGCTGGGGCCACATCAACGAGGACTACTCCGTCCTCACGCGCGCGCAGGCGGTCGCTCTCGACGGCCATTTCCTCGTGGAGCAGACGGCGCGCCACCGTTCTGGCTGCTTCATCAGCTTCAACGGCACCGCGGGCATCTGGCGCCGCGAGTGCGTGCTCGACGCGGGCAACTGGCAGGACGACACGCTGACCGAGGATCTCGATCTATCCTATCGCGCCCAGCTCCGGCACTGGCGCTTCGTCTTCATGCCGGACCTGGTCTGCCCGGCTGAACTCCCATCGGAAGTCAACGCGCTCAAGCGACAGCAGTACCGCTGGGCCAAGGGAAGCGCGCAGACGATGCGAAAGCTCCTGCCCCACCTGTTGCGCTCCCGCATCCCCTGGCGCGTGAAGACCCAGGGCGTCGTTCACCTGACCGTGCACTTCGTCTATCCGCTTCTCGTGCTGCTTTCGCTCTGCGCGGTGCCGCTCGTCCTCATCATCTCCCGCTATCGGGAATACGATGCGTTCTTCAAAGCGATGTCGGTCTTCGTGCTCGCGAGCCTCGGCCACCCGATCCTCTACGCATCCGCCCAGAGGGCGCTTCACCGACAGAGCTGGCGGATGCGCCTTCTCGTGCTGCCCGTGACCGTCGCCGTCGGGATGGGCATCGCGCTCAACAACACGCGCGGCATCCTCGAGGGCCTCCTCGGCAAGGCGAGCGCGTTCGAGCGAACGCCGAAGTACCACATCGAGCGGCGCGGCGATCGCTGGCGCGGCAAGAAGTACCGCGTCCCCTCCTCGCCCCTCGCGATGTTCGAGATCGGTCTCGCTCTATACATCTTCTGCGGGATCCTCCTCGCAATCCGGGTTGGGCAGTATCCGGCCATCCCGTACCTCGCACTCTACGGCCTGGGATTCCTCTACTTTGGAGCTTTGTCGGCGCTCCAAGCCTGGCCGCTATCCAGCGCGCTCGCCGGCCTCGGCGGAAGTGTCCGAGGAGGGAGAAGATGGTGACTCCTCAGCTCCTGCTGATGAAGAAGCTCTCGAAGCCGAATGAAAAGAAGATCCTCTTTGTCGTCATTGATGGCCTCGGCGGGCATCCTGTCAGGCCGGGCGGAGCTTCCGAGCTGGAGATGGCCCGGCTGCCGAACCTCGACCGCCTCGCGACGGAAGGAGTGACCGGCCTCCTTCACCCCGTGCTCCCGGGCGTCACCCCGGGCAGCGGGCCGGCTCATCTCTCGCTCTTCGGCTACGACCCTCTCGTCTACGATGTGGGGCGCGGCTTGCTCTCGGCGCTCGGCATTGACTTCCCTCTCGAGCAAGGGGATGTCGCCGCTCGCATGAACTTCGCGACCTTGGATCCTGCGGGCCGGATCACCGACCGCCGCGCCGGACGAATCCCCACCGAGACAAGCGTGCGACTCTGCGCGATTCTCGACGGCATGGAGGTCGAGGGGGTGCGCGCCTTCGTAAGGCCCGAGCGGGAGTACCGCGCGGTGCTCGTCCTTCGGGGTGAGAAGCTCTCCGCCCAGCTGAGCGACACCGACCCGCAGCGGACAGGAGAAGCACCTCTGCCGGTCGAAGCCCTCGACCCGGCGGCGCGGCGCGCGGCGGCCGCGGCGAACGCTTTCGTCGC
>JAGVPR010000013.1 GCA_020052115.1 Candidatus Eiseniibacteriota bacterium | reverse complement strand
CATCTCGAGGTACCAGTCGCAGTAATCGCGCCAGAAGAAACCATGGATCGCGTGCGCCGCATCATTCAAGCGGAACTCGTCCACGGCGCGCGTCGCTTCGTCGCGCGCGCGTTCGAGCCGCGAGAGGATCCAGCGGTCCGCCGACTCCAGGTGCGCCGGTCCATCGTCGGCGCGCACGGCGTCCGGGCCTCCTTCGCCGAGGTTCATCAGCACGAAGCGCGACGCGTTCCAGACCTTGTTCGCGAAGTTCCGCCCCAGGTCCACCTTCTCTTCGCCGAAGAGGATGTCGCCGCCGAGCGGCGTCAGATGGAGCATCGTGAATCGCAGGGCGTCGGCGCCGTAGCGCTGCATCGTCGCGATCGGATCGGGCGAGTTGCCGAGCGACTTCGACATCTTCCGGCCGATAGAGTCGCGCACTATGCCGTGGAAGTGCACTTGGTCGAACGGCATCTTACCGGTGAACTCGAGCCCCGCCATGACCATGCGCGCGACCCAGAAAAAGATGATGTCGGGCGCCGTGACAAGTGCCTTGGTCGGGTAGAAGCGGCGGAGCGCCTCGGTGTCCTCCGGCCAACCGAGCGTGGAGAACGGCCAGAGCCAGGAGGAGAACCACGTGTCGAGAACGTCCTCGTCCTGGCGCAGGTTCGACGAGCCGCAGTGGGGGCAGCGCTCGGGCTTGGTTCGCGCGACGATCGGCTGCTTGCATTCCAGAAGGCATGCGCTGTCGCCGACGCAGTACCAGACCGGGATCCGGTGACCCCACCAGAGCTGACGCGAAATGCACCAGTCGCGGATGTTCTCGAGCCAGTGGAGGAACACCTTCTCCCACCGCTCGGGATAGAAGCTGAGCTTCCCGGCGCGGACCGCCTCGATCGCGGGCGCGGCCAAGGGCGCCATCCGCACGAACCACTGCGCGGAGAGGAGCGGCTCGATGATCGTGCCGCACCGGTGGCAGTGCCCGACGGCGTGGGCGAGAGGCTCCGTCTTCTCGATGAGCCCCTCGAGGCGCAGCCGTTCGACGATCTCCCCGCGCGCCTCGATCGCTTGGCGGCCGGCGTACGGACCCGCGTTTTCGTTCAGCCGTCCATCGGGCTCCAGGATGTTCACGGCCTCGAGCCCGTGCTTCTGCCCGAGCAGGAAGTCGTTCGGATCGTGACCCGGCGTCACCTTGAGCGCGCCGGTGCCGAAGGAGCTCTCAACGTAATGATCGGCGATGATCCTGAGCGGGCGGCCGAGTATCGGCAGGACCGCCGTCTTCCCGACCACGCCGCGATAGCGAGCATCGTCGGGGTGCACGGCCACGCCCGTGTCTCCGAGCATCGTCTCGGGACGCGTGGTCGCCACCGTCACGTGGCCGCCGCCCTCGGCGAGCGGATAGCGGATGTAGTAGAGGGTCCCGGTCTCGTCCTGGTGCTCGACCTCTTCGTCGGAGATCACGGTGCGGCAGCCGGTGCACCAGTTGACCAGGTACTGACCCTTGTAGATGAGCCCCTTCTCGTAGAGGCGGACGAAGACCTCGGTCACCGATCGCGAGAGCCCCGGATCGAGCGTGAAGACCTCGCGGGTCCAGTCAGAGGAGCAGCCGAGCGTGCGAAGCTGGCGGACGATGGTGCCGCCGAACTTCTCCTTCCACTCCCAGACCCGCTCGACGAACGCTTCCCGCCCCAGCGCGCGGTAGTCAATCCCCTGTTCCTCGAGCGAGCGGCGCACGACATTCTGCGTGGCGATCCCCGCGTGGTCCATTCCCGGCTGCCAGAGTGTCGGCGCGCCGGACATCCGGTGGCGGCGGATCAGCACATCCTGGATCGTGTTGTTGAGAACGTGGCCGATCGTCAGCGATCCCGTCACGTTCGGCGGCGGAATCATGATGACGTACGGAGGCTTGGCCGGATCGCCCTGGGGCTGGAAGCAGCCGGCCTTCTCCCACTCGTCGTACCAGCGGGGTTCGACGGACGATGGATCGTACGCCTTCGGCATCTGGATCACTGGGGGCACCTCACGGGGCCGGCGCGGCGCGTCCCTTCGCGCGTGCTTCGACCGCGGCTACAAAAAAACCGACGCCTGGTCGGTGACGGGGCAGGTGAAAGGCCCGACCGAAATCGTGATGATGAGGCAAGTTAGCACACGGCGAGGTCAGGGTCAAGCTGGGGGCACGCCGAGACCGCGAGGCGCAGCTCACCCGCCCGCCGGCGGGCCGCGCACGGATGCCGCGACGATGATTCCTCTGGCGCCTCCGATCCCCGCGCGCTTACCTTGGGGCGGCCGCGAATGCGGCACGGAGGGATGCGTGGGTTCTCGATGCCGCTTCATCTGCTGGATGGGGATCGCAGTCCTCGCCCTCCTGGCCGCGCCGGCGCGCGCCGCGAACGGAGGCGACGGAGGCGATCCGCTCGAGTATCTGCCCGCGGAGCACTGGGCCTACGAGGAGATGGAGAGGCTGGCCTCCCTCGGAGCGATCGCCCCCGCGGGCATCCGCTCCCGGCCCTTGCCACGCTCCGTTCTCGCCCGCCTCGTGGCCTCCGCTCTGATGGACTCCGCGCTCGCCGAGGATCCGGGGCTCCT